>DAIDJK010000493.1 GCA_027450225.1 Bryobacterales bacterium
GCGCTGTCGATGGCGATGTAATGCGGGATATCGAGCTTGCCCGGAATCTTGCCGAAGGAGCCGAGTACGCCCGTCACGTGGCCGTTCAGATCCACCCGGATGATGCGCGAGTTCACGCCGTCGCACATGTAAATGGCGTCTTCGCGCTTCTCGTAGAAGAGACCCTGGGGAACCCCCAGATCGGTCCACTTCGCGAGGAATTTGCCGTCCGCGTCGAACACCTGCACGCGGCTGTTGTTGCGGTCCGTGACGTAGATGCGGCCGCGGCTGTCGATGGCGATATCGTGCACCAGATTGAACTGGCCGTCGCCCGCGCCTTTCGTACCCCACTGGCCGAGATATTCGCCGTCTTTGCTGTAATGCACGACGCGTGAATCGACATAGCCATCGGCCACGAAGAAGTCGCCGCCCGGCCGGAACCGCAGAGTCGCGGGGCGGTTGAAGGCGTATTTCGCGTTGTTGTCCGGAGCGGGCGAACCCGTGCCGAGCGTCATCAGCAGGCGGCCTTCGGGCGTCCACTTCATTACGCGGTGGGCTTCGAGATCGACGGTCCAGATATTTCCGTCCGGACCGACGCGCAGGCCGTGCGGTTTCTTGCCGAGCCACTCGGGCCAGGCGCGCAGGAAGCGGCCGGAGCTGTCGAATTCAGTGACGGGATGCGGCCCGTCGGCGAAGACCCAGACGTTGTCGTGGCTGTCGACGTCGACCGCGGCGAGTTCGCCGAAATTCCAGCCGGCGGGAAGCTTCGCCCAGTCCGCGACCACGTGATAAGGAAGCGGCGGACCGCTCTGAATCTGCGCGGCGATCGAGAACGAGGCGGCAAGGAAAACAGCCAGGGATTTCACCCCGGCGATGCTATCAGATTTGTGGAACCGGCAAAGCATTTGGCGGCAATTCGGACAAGCACTGGACACCGCTTCAGGAGTCGCCCGCGGAGTCCGATGGATGGAGCGCGGCGCAGCAAAAAAACGTAACCCAATTTGCGCGCCGGGGTTCTATTTCTAATCGGACTCCGCACATGAACGCCACAAGACGAGGTTTCATCGCCTGCGCCGTGGGCCGCGCTGTATGCGCCGGCATCGCGTTCGCCGGCGTCGCTCTCGCGGACGGGCAGGACGAGCCGGTTTACGATCTCGGTCCTGGAATCACGCCGCCGCGCGTTACCCATCAGGTCAGCCCGAAGCCGGATCCGGGGCAGGATGGGTTCCGCATCTCGGGAGTTGTGCTGATCGGGCTGGTGGTCAGTTCGCATGGTCTGCCGGTGAACGTACGCGTACTGAAGTCGGTGGATAAGGATATCGACCAGAGCGCGGTGGAGGCGGTGTCGCAATGGCGGTTCGAGCCGGCGCGTAAGGGTGACACTCCCATAGCGGTACGGCTGAGCGTGGAAATCCGCTTCCACGACGTGTGACGCGTACCAAAGCGGGGCAGAGGCGTACTCCGCTCAAAAAACAGGAGCGCGGCGGTCGATAAGTCGGCATGACTACGAGTGGCCTCGGCTCTTCGTCCTCGGCCGAGTCTTATTTATTGCAGGCGATCTCGAACGCGCTGACGAGTGACGGAGTTGGCCCGAGCTCGACATCGTCCGCCGCGACATCCTCCGCCGCGACATCGGCTGCATCTTCTTCTTCGGCTGCGTCTTCGGTAGCGCAATCCAGCGCAGCCTCCGCAGGCGCGCCCGCGCCGGCGAACACGGCGCCGTCCGACAGCAGCGGCCTTTCACCGTTCGCTCAGCTGGTGAGCGCGTTCCAGCAGCTGCAGCAGTCGAGCCCCTCGACGTATGCGCAGCTGACGCAGCAGATTGCGACGAATCTGCAGAACGAATCGCAGGCGGCGCAATCGCAGGGCAATACGGGTCTGGCCGGCGAACTGAATCAGCTGGCGAACGACTTCACCACGGCGTCGCAGACGGGGCGTCTGCCGAACCTGCAGGATCTGGCGCAGGCGATAGAAGGCGGCGGCGCAGGCGGCGCGCAGGGCCATCATCACCACCACCATATCGATGGCGACGGCGACGACTCGGGCTCGAATGCCGCGGCGCCGGGCAGCAGCTCGACCCCAACGGCTTCCGGTTCGGCGGCGGGAACATCGACGGCGGCTGCATCCACGGCCACGACGACCACTGCCACGCCTGCCGCTACGACGACGCCTGCCGCGACGGCCACTCCCGTATCAGGCTCCACTCCGGAATCCGGCTCCAGCCCGGCCGCGACGACAAGTTTGAGTCCGGCGTCCACATCGCCCGCGGCAGCGGGACCGGGTTCTGCCGCAACCGGGTTCAGCGCGCTGGCGTATTCGGGCTCGCTTTCGTTTTATTCGATCAACTCGCCAACCGTGGCCGGCTCGATCGTGCTGCAGACGCTGTCGTTCGTTGGGATCAATTATTACGGCGGCTTGTCGTCGTCGTCGCTGCCGTCCTGATCCCGCCACGGGGGCGGAATTGGCCGCACCATTCCGCCGGTGTGTGGGCATAGAATGGTAGCCACACATGCTGGCCCGCGTTGCACCGGTTTTCTTCTCTTTTGCCCTGCTGCTGCATGGGGCGGACAAGGGGCCGAAAGTCGATTTCGCGCGGGATATCCAGCCGATTTTCCAGCAGCGCTGCGCCATGTGCCATGGCGCGAAGACGCATCTTTCGGGACTGCGCCTCGACGACCGCGATTCGGCCAAACGCGTCATCCAGCCGGGGCATTCGGCCGGCAGCCGCCTGATCCAGATGGTGAACGGCTCGACGGGCAAGGTGATGCCGCCGGTGGGAGCGAAGCTGACGGAGGCGCAGATCGCGCTCATCGCGAAATGGATCGATCAGGGCGCGAACTGGCCTGCATCCGCGACCATCGCGCCGCACTGGGCGTGGCAGCCGATTGCGCATCCCGCGGCGCCCCCGGTGAAGAACACGGCGTGGCCAGCCAACGACATTGACCGTTTCGTGCTGGCGCGCCTTGAAAAAGAGAACGTTGCGCCTTCGCCCGAAGCCGACAAAACCACCCTGCTGCGGCGCGTTTCGCTGGACCTGACGGGCCTTCCGCCCACGCCGCAGGAAATGGCGGAATTTCTCGCCGATACGCGTCCGGATGCCTATGCGCGGCAGGTGGACCGGCTGCTCGCGTCGCCTCATTATGGCGAAAAGTGGGCGCGGTACTGGCTGGATCTCGCGCACTATGCCGACAGCGACGGTTACGAGAAGGATCTGGTGCGGCCGTGGGCCTGGCGATATCGCGACTGGGTGATCAACGCGCTGAACGCGGACATGCCTTACGACCGCT
>DAIDJK010000494.1 GCA_027450225.1 Bryobacterales bacterium
GAACGATACCTTCGGATTGTGCTTGGCCAGCACTTTGGTGATGGCCGCCGTCAGCGTCGTCTTGCCGTGATCGATATGCCCGATCGTGCCGATATTGACGTGCGGCTTGCTGCGGTCAAATTTCTCTTTCGCCATTTGCGAGCAATCTCCTTAATCCCAATGAAACTTTCAGTTGTAACGGCGCAGCGGCTCGTCGCCGCCGCGGTTACCTGGTAACCTTGCCCTGAACGCGGCTCACAATCTCTTCCGAGATGTTCTTCGGCACTTCCTCATACCGCGAGAAGTGCATGGTGAAGCTGCCGCGTCCCTGCGTGCGGGAGCGCAGTTCGGTCGCATAACCGAACATTTCGCTCAGCGGCACGCTGGCCTTGATAATCGTCGTTCCACCCAGTGATTCCGTGCCTTCGAGGCGTCCGCGCCGGGAAATCAGGTCGCCGTTCACCGGGCCCATGTAATCTTCCGGCACCACCACTTCCACCGCCATCACGGGTTCGAGCAGCACCGGTTTCGCCCGGCGCGCCGCTTCCTTGAAGCAGATGGAACTGCAGATCTTGAACGCCATTTCCGACGAATCGACATCGTGATAGTCGCCGTCAAACAGGCTCACCTTCACGTCCACCAGCGGATAGCCGGCGAGCACGCCGCCTTCGATGGCTTCGGTTACGCCCTTCTCCACGGCCGGGATGAATTCCCGCGGCACCACGCCGCCCGTAATGTCGTTTTCGAACTGGAAGCCCTGGCCGGGGACGGGTTCCACGCGCAGTTTCGTGCGCGCGTACTGCCCCGAACCGCCGGTCTGCTTCTTGTGCGTGTAATCGTATTCCGCGGTCTGGCGAATCGTCTCGCGATACGCCACCTGCGGCTTGCCCACGTTCGCCACCACGCCGAATTCGCGCATCATGCGATCCACGATGATCTCGAGGTGCAGTTCGCCCATGCCGGACAAAATCGTCTGCCCGGTTTCCGGATCGGTCGCCACGCGGAACGTAGGATCTTCCTGGGCCAGCTTGTTGATCGCCATGCCCATCTTTTCCTGATCCGCCTTCGTCTTCGGCTCCACAGCGAGCTGAATCACGGGCATCGGGAAGTCGATCGCTTCGAGCGTGATCGGCGCCTTTTCATCGCAGATCGTGTCGCCGGTCGAAACCGTCTTCAGGCCCACGGCGGCGCAGATATCGCCCGCCATGATTTCCTGAATGTCCTCGCGCTTGTTGGCGTGCATGCGCATCAGACGGCCGATGCGCTCCTAGCGGCCCTTGGCCACATTGAAAACCGAATCGCCGGCGTTCAGCTTGCCCGAGTAGACCCGGAAAAACGCGAGCTGGCCCGAATACGGGTCCGTCATGATCTTGAACACGAGCGCCGAAAACGGCTCGGTGTCCGAAGCATGCCGGGTGAGAACGATTTCCTTGTTGTCGACGTCGGTGCCCTGAACCGGCGGAATGTCGAGCGGCGACGGCAGATAATCCACCACCGCGTCGAGCATCGTCTGCACGCCCTTGTTCTTGAACGCCGATCCGCAGATGACCGGGAAAATCTTCAGCGCGATTGTCGCCTTGCGGATGCCGGCCTTGATCTCTTCGTTTGAAAGCGTCTCGCCGTTGACGAACTTTTCAAACAGTTTGTCGTCGAATTCCGAAACCGCCTCGATCATCTGCTCGCGGTAGGCTTTGGCTTTTTCCGCAAGCTCGGCCGGAATATCCACCACGTCGAACTTCGCGCCGAGCGTCTCATCGCGCCACAGCACGGCCTTCATTTCCACCAGATCGATGATGCCCTTGAACTGATCTTCGGCGCCCACCGGAATCTGAATCGGTACCGGGCGCGCGCGCAGGCGATCAACGATCGTGTCTACCGCGCGATAAAAATCCGCTCCCACGCGATCCATCTTGTTGATAAAGCAGATGCGCGGAACGTGATACTTGTCGGCCTGGCGCCACACGGTTTCCGACTGCGGCTGGACTCCCGCCACCGCGTCGAACACCGCCACCGCGCCATCGAGCACGCGCAGGCTGCGCTCCACTTCGGCGGTGAAGTCGACGTGTCCCGGCGTATCGATGATGTTGATCTGCATGTCCCGCCAGCTGCAGGTGGTCGCGGCGGAAGTAATGGTGATGCCGCGCTCCTGCTCCTGCTCCATCCAGTCCATGGTGGCGGTACCTTCATGGACTTCGCCAATCTTGTGCGAGCGCCCCGTGTAGTACAGAATGCGTTCGGTCGTGGTGGTTTTACCGGCATCGATGTGAGCGGCGATGCCGATATTTCTCATCCTCTCGAGAGGTACGGTGCGTGGCATTGAAAGAACCCTGCTGCTTGCTTCCCTGGTTACCAGCGATAATGCGCGAACGCTTTGTTGGCTTCCGCCATGCGGTGCACATCATCGCGCTTCTTGATGGCCCCGCCCCGGAGGTTCGCCGCGTCGTTCAATTCATTGGCGAGCTTGTCCGTCATACCCTTCTCGGCCCGGCCGCGGGCGTTCGACAAAATCCAGCGGATCGCAAGGCTGGTGCGGCGGTTCTGCGCAACTTCGATCGGCACCTGATAGTTGGCGCCGCCCACGCGCCGCGTCTTCACTTCGAGCGGCGGCTTGGCGTTCTCCACGGCCTTTTTGAACAGCTTGATCGCTTCTTCGCCGCCGCCGCGCTCCTCGAGCTTCTTCATCGAGTCGTAAAAGATGCGCTGGGCCGTCGATTTCTTGCCGTCCCACATCATCGAGCAGATGAACTTCTCCACCAGCGTCGAGCCAAAGAGCGGGTCTGGTGCTACTTCACGATTTTCCGCGCGTCTGCGTCGTGGCATGTACTGATGTTCCTCTTACTTGGTCGCGGCCTTCGGCCGCTTGGCGCCGTATTTCGAGCGCCCCTGCTTGCGGTTGGCCACGCCCGCCGTGTCGAGCGCGCCGCGCACCACGTGATAGCGGACGCCGGGAAGGTCCTTTACACGGCCCCCGCGAATGAGCACGATCGAGTGCTCCTGCAGATTATGGCCGACCCCCGGAATATAAGTCGTTACCTCGACTCCATTCGTCAGACGGACACGCGCGACCTTCCGCAGCGCCGAGTTCGGCTTCTTCGGGGTCGACGTATAAACACGGGTACAGACGCCGCGTTTCTGCGGACAGCTCTGCAGAGCCGGACTGGCCGTCTTCCATGCGGGCGCGTTGCGCCCCTTGCGCACGAGTTGGTTAAATGTCGGCAAGAACGATCCTCAACAAAAATCACCACTTCTGCGTCAGAAGTGGAAATACTGAATTTCACTGCGTCGGTTGATTTTGCGGCTATAAATTTCCCGGCTCATCAAAAGCTCGGGAATAAACCGCAGGCTTTGGACAGGTCCATGTCTCGCGTCCGGGCATCCTGAATTCCTGCCTCAAGTGCCGAACGAAAACCTCGGGACCTCGCCCCGGCCGGATCTCCGACGCCGGAGATGGTAGCCGGAAGCTTATATCAAGCTACAGCCAAACCCTTTTAAGATAACCAATCCATGAATTCGGTGTCAACGGGCGCGAAACGCACGCTTCACCTTTTGCAATCGTTGGATATTGACGAGAATAGCAGACGGCCTGAATTGTTCCCGGATTTTCCGCCCCGCTTCGTAAACCGCCGTCCTGCAACGCGCGTCCGCTACTCTGGTTCCAACGAATGGCAAACGCCAAAATCGTCGCCACGCTCGGGCCCGCTACTGAGGCCCCCGAAACTATTCAGGCTCTTATCCACGCCGGCTGCCGCATTTTCCGGCTCAACGCATCGCATGGTCCCTGGGAAAGTCACAGCCGCCGCATTCGCGCCGTTCGCGCCGCTGAAGCCGCCACCGGCGCCTGCGCCGCCATTCTTCTCGATCTCCAGGGCCCCAAAATCCGCCTCGGCCGCTTCGAACGCGGAAAATGCCTCCTCACCACCGGCGACCGCTTCTCCATCACCATCGACGAGGTCCTGGGCGATGAGCGCCGCGCCTCCACCACCTACAAAATGTTCGCCCACGACGTGCGCCCCGGCAACCGCGTGCTGCTCAACGACGGCGCCGTCACCCTCATCGCCCGCTCCCGCACCGAAACCGAAGTCGATTTCGACGTCCTCTGCGGCGGCCCCATCGGCGATCAGAAAGGCATCAACCTGCCTGGCGTCGAAGTCAGCGCTCCCTCCGTCAGCCCCAAGGATCTGGCCGATCTCGAAGCCGGTCTCGCCGAGGGCATCGATCTCGTCGCCCTCTCGTTCGTGCGCCGCGCCGCCGATGTCATCGCTCTGCGCGAGCGCGTCGGCAAAAACGTCCCCATCATCGCCAAAATCGAAAAGCCCGAAGCCGTCAACGATATCGACAGCATTCTCGCGGCCTCGAGCGGCATCATGGTTGCCCGCGGCGATCTCGGCGTCGAAATGTCCCTCGAAATGGTCCCCCCCATCCAGAAGCGCCTCATCCGCGCCGCGCGCCGCCGCAACCGCTTCGTCATCACCGCCACCCAGATGCTCGAATCCATGATCGAGAGCCCCAACCCCACGCGCGCCGAAGTCAGCGACGTCGCCAACGCCATCTACGATGGCAGCGACGCCGTCATGCTCTCGGCCGAAACCTCCGTCGGCAGGCATCCCATCGAGGCCGTGCAGTACATGGCCCGCATCGCCGCCGAAGCCGAGAACGGTCTGCGCCGCCGCGGTTTCACCGAGCCGCCGCGCATCGACGCCTTCTCCGATTCCGACATCCTGGCCGACGCCGCCTACTCCACCGCCAAAGCCTCCGCCGCCGAAGCCATCGTCGTCTTCACCGATACCGGTTACAGCGCGCGCCTCATCTCGCGCTACCGCCCGCCCGTGAAGATCGTCGCCATGACGTCCTCGCCCGAGGTCGTGCGCCGCCTGCTGATCAACTACGGCGTCGTCCCCGTGCTCGCGCCCGCCGTCACCTCAACCGACGAAATGCTCCAGCAGATCGACACCCTGCTGGTCGAGCGCGGTCTGCTTCAGGCTGGCCAGAAAGTGGTTTTCGTCGCCGGAACGCCCATCGGCCGCGCCGGTTCCACGAATCTGATGAAACTGCACCGCGTCGGCGGGTGACTGCCCTTTCAAGGCAGGCGCAGGCGTTCCTGACTAGCCGAACGCGACCCGATTTTCCTCCGGACGACTTCGAGGTGGATTTCACAGGACGCGGCGCCGGGGCCGATGTTACTCCGGTGGGCTGGAGCCAGATGGGACTTCTTCTTCATCCGCCCCTCGCGTCTCGTACTCCACCGCATCCGGGGAAAAGCGCAACGTGATGCTGTTGTTGGGACTCGCCACCATCCGAATGTATTTCCGCCCGTGCAGCGTCTTTGCTTTTTCGTTGTAGAGTTTGAGCCGCTGGATGGCTTCGCCAATGGTTTTCGGCCGTTTGTTGTTCGCCATGGGCTTTGGTTAGTGCCGATCCTGCGCGTCGTGCCAGACATTGAGAATTTCGACTGTCTCATTATTGATGCGATACGCGATGATGTACGGCAACGGCGTCAGCATAAGCTCGCGGGTACCGCTTCTTCGCCCGTTGCGGCCACGTGACGGCATGTTCTTGAGGCTGCGGGCGCTCTCCTAAATCTTCCGCACCGTCGATTGCGCCAGGTGAGGGAAGTGTTCCGAGAGGTAATGTTTGATCGTTTCCAAATCGCCGGCGGCTGGAACGGTCCAGCGGATACGCATCAGGACTTAAGCATCCGCTCAACGCGGGCGTCCATCTCTTCTTCCTCGATGAATTCTCCCCGGTCGGCGGCGGCGATTCCCCGGTCAACGGCGACTAGAAAACGCGCGTCCTGTTCCAGCAGGCGCAAGGCCGCGTCTTTCACCAGATGCTCGATGTCCGTACCGGCATGGCTGGCGATTCGCGAAAGCTGCGATTCCTGCTCGGGGGTGAACCGTACTTCCATGCCCCCAAAGGTAGCATTCTGGCGGTTTTTGTCAACCGGGCATCAACAACAGGCGGCCGATGAATTATCTTCGTGAATGCAGGTTGAAACGCCAGATCCGTGAGGATGGGTTTGTCATCTTGCAAGGGCTGCCTGCGCCTGCTGAGGTCGCGCGATTCATCGATCGCGTGGAACAACTGTTCCGATTGCAGCCTCAGTTCGCTCCCCTACGCCATCAGCTCCTTCACCACTTCCCCATGCACATCCGTCAGCCGGAACGGCCGTCCCTGGAACTTATACGTCAGCTTTGTGTGGTCGAAGCCCAGCAGTTGCAGCATGGTCGCGTGCAGGTCGTGCACATGCACCTTGTCCTTCACCACGTTGAACCCCAGGTCGTCCGTCTCGCCCAGCGTAATGCCCGGCTTGATCCCCCCGCCCGCCATCCACATCGTGAACGCGTTCGGATGATGGTCGCGCCCGTCATCGCCGCCCTGCATCATCGGCGTGCGCCCGAACTCGCCGCCCCACACCACCAGCGTGTGATCCAGCAGCCCGCGCTGCTTTAAATCCCTGATCAGCGCCGCCGCCGCGCGGTCCGTATCATGGCAGTTCTGCGTAATGTCTTTGACAAGCTGCGAATGCTGGTCCCACGCCTCGTGGTAAAGCTGCACGAACCGCACGCCGCGCTCCACTAACCTCCGCGCCAGCAGGCAATCGTTCGCAAAGCTCGGCTTGCCCGGCTCCGCTCCATACATGTCGAGCGTCGCCTTCGACTCTTTCGAAATGTCCATCAGTTCCGGCGCGCTCGATTGCATCCGGAACGCCATCTCGAACGAGTTGATCCTCGTCGCAATCTCGGGATCGCCCGTCGCGCCCAGCCGCATCTGGTTCAGCCGCCGGATCGAATCGAGCGAATCCCGCTGCACCTGGTTGTCGATCCCCGCCGGATTCGAAAGATACAGCACCGGGTCGCCGGCCGACCGGAATTGCACCCCCTGGTACACCGTCGGCAGGAAGCCGCTGCCCCAGCACGAATCGCCGCCGCTCGGCCCTTTCTTTCCCGAGCTGAACACCACGAACGCCGGCAGATCGCGCGACTCGCTCCCCAGCCCGTATGTCACCCACGCGCCCATGCTCGGCCGCCCGAACTGCATCGTGCCCGTGTTCATCAGCAGCTGCCCCGGCGCATGGTTGAAGGCGTCGGTATACATTCCCTTCACGATCGCGATATCGTCCACGATCGTCGCCAGATTCGGCAGCAGTTCGGACAACTCCGCGCCCGATTGCCCGTACTTCGCGAACTTGAACTTCGGCCCCAGCAGCTTCGAATTCGGATTGATGAACGCCGCCCGATACCCCTTCAGCAGTTCCGGCGGCGGATTCGTCCCGTTGTACTTCGCCAGTTGCGGCTTGTAATCGAACAGCTCCAGATGGCTCGGCGCGCCCGCCATGAACAGGAAGATCACGTTCTTCGCCTTCGCTGGAAACTGCGGCGGCTTCGGGGCCAGCGGATCGGCCGGCGCCGTCTCCGCCTTTGCTGTCGCGCCGAACAGCTCGCTCAGCGCCACCGCCCCCAGACCCACCCCGCACTGTTCAAAGAACCACCGCCGGCTGATCTGCTTCGGCGTGAATCCGCGAAATTGAGCATCATGGCAGGGCATCTGGTTTACTCCTTGGTAATCGTTTCGTCGAGGTTCAGCAACACGCGCGACACCACCGTCCACGCTGCCGCTTCCGGCGGCGTCGCGTTCTTCGGCAGCGTCTCGCCCGCAATCAGCTGCGCCGGATCGTGCGCCGCATCCGAATAGTGCGCGCGTTCCTTTTCCAGCAGCCCCAGCAGTTCCGTCTTCTCTTCCGCGGTCGGATTCCGCGCCAGCACCCGCCGCATCGCGAACGCCAGCCGCTTGTCTTCGCTCCCGCCCGCTTCCGTCATCGTCTTCACGGCCAGCGCCCGCGCCGATTCCATAAACAGCGGCTCATTCAGCGTCGTCAGCGCCTGCAGCGGCGTGTTCGACCGCCCCCTGCGCACGCACGAACTCTCCCCATTCGGCGCGTCGAACGTCTGCAGCATCGGATACGGCACGCTCCGGAACCGGAACGTATAGATCGCCCGCCGGTACCGGTCCGCGTCATGCGCTTCGTTCCACACCTTCGGCCCGTAGCTCGCAGGCGGCAGGAACAGGAACCCCGGCGCCGGCGGATAAACGCTCGGGCCGCCGATCTTCGGATTCAGCAGCCCGCTCGCTTCGAGCGCAATATCCCGCACGATCTCCGCATCCACCCGGAACCTTGGCCCCCGCGCCAGCAGCCGGTTGTACGGGTCTCTCTGCAGCAGGTCCGGCGTCACATTCGAACTCTGCCGGTACGTCGCCGATGTCACGATCAGCCGCTGCATCGCCTTCACATCCCACCCGCGATCCATGAACTCCACCGCCAGCCAGTCGAGCAGCTCCGGATGCGAAGGCTTCGCGCCCTGTGTCCCGAAGTCCTCGCTGGTCTCCACAATCCCGATCCCGAAATACGCCTGCCACAGCCGGTTCACATACGCCCGCGCCGTCGTCGGCGAATCCCGCGCCACCAGCCATTCCGCAAACCCCAGCCGGTTCGGCGGCGCATTCGGGGGCAGGGGATTCAGGAATCCCGGCACGCCCGGCGTCACCACTTCGGCCGGCTGCAGAAAATCTCCGCGATTCAAACGATGCGTCACCCTCGGCGTCGTCCGCTCTTCCAGCACCAGTTGCGACGAGCCTTCCGGATACCCCTTCCACAACTCCGCAATCGTCTCGTTCTCGTCCTTCCACTCGGGCACGGTCGTCCGGAAATAGCCGAACACCGCTTCATTCTGCAGTTCGGTCCGCTGTTCCCGCGGAATCGCCAGAATCTCCCGCACATTCGCCGGAACCGGATCGGCCACCGCGCTCGCGTCGCTCGTGATCGAGAGCCGCACGCGCCCCAGATTGTTGTTCTGGTTGTCGTCGGAGTTCCACCCGCCGTGCTTCTGGCTCAAATAGATATTAAGGATCGTCCCGCCGTCATTCGAGATCGGCCCGGCCGCATTGAACACCGCCTTGCGCGGCTGGTTCCGCAGCCCCGGACCCGCATCCGTCGTCCACGCCGTCTCGTCCTTCCCGTCGATCGCGAATTCGATCGGCCCCGTCACACGCTTCTTATTCGTCTTGTCGTAGAACATTGGCGCCAGCGGCGTCTCCGGCATATTCAGATCGGCCGTTGCCCGCGCGATCTTCACTTTCGTGAATTTGTCCGGGGCGCTCGCCGCCGCTTCTTCCACTTCGAACTCCGTCAGCGCGCCCGTCCCTTTGATCGACCGTCCCGGCCCGCCCAGCGGCAGATTCGGGTCCGTCAGCACCTCCAGCCGGAACGCCGCGATGTTCTTCATCTCCGTGTTCGCCGTCAGCTTCAGCCGGTGCTTGGTCGGCGCATAGCCCTGTCCGAGCAGCGAGCCATCGGGTTGCGGAATGTACTTCTCGCCGCCCGTCGAAATGTCGTCCACCTCCGGCCGGATCACTGTCCACTCGGTCTGGTTGTGCGTCGCCGCATCCTCCCAGCGCGCCATGCGGTCCTGCCAGTCCGGATTCCGGCGCTTCAGCTCGCCCTCGATCTCGCGCGTGCGCCGCAGAATCTCCGCGCGCTTCATATCTTCTTCCGGCGTATAAACCGCGACGTTCGCCTCGTGCGAGTTATTCAGGTACGCGAAGATCCGGTAATAATCCACCTGCTTGAACGGATCGTATTTATGGTTGTGGCATTGCGAGCACTGCACCGTCAGCCCCAGCATGCCCTTGCCGATGGCGTCGATCCGGTCGAACATCGCCTCCATCCGGAACTGCTCGGGTTCCACGCCGCCTTCTTCGTTGATCATCGAATTCCGCAGGAACCCGGTCGCCACAATCTGAGCCTGCGTCGCATGCGGTTCCAGATCGCCCGCCAGCTGGTCGATGATGAACTGGTTATACGGCTCGTTGCGATTGAACGCGTTGATCACCCAGTCGCGATAGAACCAGACGAAGCGCGGCTTGTCTTTTTCATATCCATCGGAATCCGCGTAGCGCGCCCCGTCCAGCCACTGCCGCGCCCACTTCTCGCCGTAATGCGGAGACGCCAGCAGCCGGTCCACCTGCTTCTCATACGCATGCGGGCTCCGGTCTTTCAGGAACGCATCCACTTCGGCAGGCGTCGGCGGAAGCCCCGTCAGATCGAGCGACAGCCGCCGCAGCAGCGTCGCCTTGTCGGCTTCGGGCGATGGCTGCAATCCCTCGGTTTCCAGCTTCGCCAGCACGAACCGGTCGATCGGATTCCGCACCCACTTCGCATCTTTCACCGCGGGCAGCGCCGGACGCACCGGCGGTATGAACGCCCAGTGCTTCTTCACCGGAGCCTGCGTGGTCTGTTCCGGCCACGCCGCGCCCGCGTCGATCCATGACTTGATCCGCGCGATATCCTCCGCCGCCAGCCTGCCGCCCATCGGCATGCGCGCGTCTTTCGTCAGCCCCGCAATCCTCTTATATAGTTCGCTGTGCGCCGCATCCCCCGGCGTCACCACCTTCCCGATCACGGAATCCCGCTGGTCCAGCCGCAGCCCGGCGCTCTGTGTCGCCGCGCCATGGCACCCGTAGCAGGATTTTTCGAATACCGGCTGGATATCCCGCGAGAAATCGGGCTTCGGTTCCTGAGCCTCTATACAAAGGAGTGCGGCGAGCGGAATGCTGGCAAGCAGGAGTCGGTGACGGAGGAGCATCAAGGCTGCCCCATAGTCTATCGCCGTTTCCGTCGAATTGGATCAGCCAAGCTTGATTTTCCGTATGCCCGCAGTCACATGGTGGCGCTCGTCGGCGACCGCTGGTGGAGGAAAGTGTCCACGTTGTGTTTATCGATGAGCGTGGCTCCGGTATCCACGAAAGCCGGAACCGGCGCCATCGTGTCCTGCGTCCAGTCCGCCGCCAGCGGCTGCGGTGGGTAATGGTGCAACTGGTCGAGCAGCATCACGCCGTGGTAAGCCATCGTGTAAGGCTTTTGCCCGACGGTCCCCGCGATGACGCCTTTCTGGATCCATTCGAGCGTCCGTTGATCCGCGTCCATCGCCACAATAGCGACTTTGCCCCCCATGTTGCGCCGGTTCACCACATCGGCGACCTCCGGACAGGCAATCGCCTCAAGGCAGATGAAACCGTCGACTTTGGTTTTGCTGTCGAGAGCGGCCTTGGTCTGGTCAAAAGCCACCGTGGCGTCACCCCTTATATCGACGACGGTCGCCACCTTGATCTGGGGATAAGCCGAAAACGCGTCCTGATAACCGTGCAGGCGCTGCGAAAGATTCATCTGCTGCGGCATCGTGAAGACCACCACATTGCCCTTGCCGTTGAGCAGCTTCGCCATCAGCTCTCCGCCGATCATGCCCGCCTTGTAGTTGTCCGTGCCAATGAAAAACAGGCGCTTGCTGGATGTGGCGTCCGAATCCATCGTGATCACCGGTATGCCTTTGGCGACAGCCGCATCGATATCCGGTCCGATGACGCCCGAGTCCGCGACGGAAACCAGAATTCCCGCCGGTTTGCCCTGCAGCAACTGCTGAAAAGCTTTGTGCTCTTCCGCCGCATCGTATGTGTCGGGCCCGACCATCTCCACGGGAACGCCGAGCTGCGCCCCGGCGCGGCTCAGACCCGCGAGCGCGGCCTGCCAGTAAGGCAGCTTCGTATTCGTTGCGACCAGATAGTACTTTTCATCTGCGCTATGACGCACGCTGCTGCATCCGCTGAGCGCGATCAAAACGAAGGCGGCCAGAGCGCCGCGGTTCAAGTCGTTCCTGAACACAGTCGGTTCCCCCGGCGCAGAAGTATACTCCTCCGCGCGCCCCGACAACAGGGCCTGCGCCTTACCTGGAATTGGACTCGTCCGCTCCGGCGACCACATTCGAAGGCGACCCCGCCAGAAAATCCCGAACGTTCTTCACCGCCAGTTCCAGCCCCGCCGCCAGCGCTTCCGGCGTGATGCCGCCCGAATGCGGCGTCAGCACCGTATTCGGCATG
This sequence comes from Bryobacterales bacterium, assembly GCA_027450225.1. Lineage (GTDB taxonomy): Bacteria > Acidobacteriota > Terriglobia > Bryobacterales > Bryobacteraceae > BOG-234. Next base: position 11,908 of record DAIDJK010000494.1, read on the forward strand.
TGCATTAAAGGATGCTCCGCCGGCAGCGGTTCGGTCGCGAACACATCCAGTCCCGCCCCGGCGATCCGCCCCTTCGACAGCGC
>DAIDJK010000495.1 GCA_027450225.1 Bryobacterales bacterium
GATCGATCGCGCGCGCCGGTATCCCTCGTCGTCCTGGCTTGAAGCGGTGAGCATTTTCATGCGGAATTCGAGCGGGTCCATATGGGCCGCCGCGGCGACCTCATCGATGAACGATTCCGCGCCGAACGTGGATTGCGGACCATTCGGATCGCGCAGATTGCCGGTGCGCAGCGGCGTTTCCCAGATGATGGGCAGGCCGACCACGTCGCCGCCCATGCGGCGATTCGGAATCGCGTACATCTCGTTCGGCAGGGACGTACTGCCGGCATTGGGCGTCTCGCGGCGGATACCCATCAACTGCGCGATCAGCACGGTATCGTGCTCGTTGTAGCCAACGTGGTTGTAATCGCAGGCGCGGGCGTGATAATCGTACGCGATCAGGCGGCCTTCGCTGTCCAGACCACCGCGCAGCTTCACCACGAACGCCGGCGCCTTCGTATCCCATGCGGTTTCCTCGTCGCGCATCCACTGGATGCGAACCGGGCGGCCAACCTGATGGGCAATCCATGCGGCTTCACAGCCGGCGTCATCCGCCGCCGTGCGCCCGTAACCCTGCGGACCTTCCATCCAGATGACGCGAACGCGATCGTGCGGCATGCCGAGGAAGTCCGCGACGCCCCGGCGCATGCCGTACGATTTCATATCGTTCGAATAGACCGTCATCTGTCCGTTTGACGGATCGGCCATGGCGTGTGCGCCCGCGAACGCGGTATGTCCCTGGAACGGAATCTCGTATTCCGCTTCGATGATCTTCGCCGCGCGCGAGAATGCCGCATCGGGATCGCCCGTCACCACCGGTTTCTCGCTGGAAGTGGCCTTCGCCGCGCGCATGTAGTTGAACAGATCTTCGGACGCGGGAAAAGGCGCGACGGCGGGCTTCTGCCACGTGGTCTTCAACTGGCGCGCAGCCCGGATCGCCTGCTCTTCGCGCTCGCAGACCACCGCGACGTAATTGCCCTTGCTCACCACCCGGATGAAACCCGGAACATTGCGCACCGAGGATTCATCGATGCCCGTCAATTTCGCGCACGCATACGGCGGCTTCACGTTGCGCGCATGCACCATGCCGGGCACACGGACATCGACGGCCCATTCGAGCGAGCCATCCACTTTGGGAGGAATGTCGTAGCGCGGCGGGGACTGGCCGGTGTACTTCAGCTCCTGCACCGGCTTCACCTTCGCGATACCGGCGACCGCGTTAACGTTCGCGCCGGTCATCGTGACATTGAATTTCTTCCCGGCGATCAGTTCGCCATAAGTTACGTGCCTCGAGGGATCGGCTTTGATGCTGATCACCGCGTCGGCTACGGTAAGTTGATCCGCCGGGACGCCGAGCCGAACGGCCGCCATCCCGAGCAGTACGCGGCGCGCTTCCGCGGCGGCGCGGCGCATCGGCCAGGAATCGCGTTCCATGGCGGTCGAGCCGCCCGAGCCATTCTGATCGACCGTGGTATCGGTACGGCCCATGATGCACGCCGTTTTATCGAACGCGATGTCGAGCTCGTCCGACATGAGTTGCCGGAAACCTGTGCCGGTTCCCTGGCCGCAATCCGTTTTGCCCACGTAGAAAGTGGCCGTGTTGTCTTCGTGGATCACGATCCAGGAATCCACCTGGTGGAAATCGGGATCGTGATAAGGGCCGGGGCCGCCCGGCGTTTGCGCGGCGGCATCTTCGAGCAGAGCGCTGCCGCCACCAGCGAAAGTAACCACCAAAAGACCGGCGCTCTTCAGAAAATCCCGGCGGTGCGCCTGCAATGTCTGTTCAACGCGCTTCGGAATGGACGTGGACGGCGTCATGCGGTCACTCCCTTCTCCGGCGCTTCCGCAATGGCCTGCGACGCCCGCCTGATGGCCGCCTGCACCCGGTAATAGGTCATGCACCGGCAGAGCGTGTTGTTCATCGTCTCCCGGATCTCGGCGTCGGTCGGATGCGGGTTCTTGTCGAGCATCGCTTTCGCGGTCATGATCTGGCCGTTCTGGCAGAAGCCGCACGCCGGAACCTGTTCATCGATCCATGCCTGCTGCACGGGATGAAGATGACCCTGCGAGGAGAGCCCTTCGAGCGTGGTGACAGGCCCTTTCACCGCCGAGGCCGGCAGGATGCAGGAGCGCACCGCGGCGCCGTTGATGATGACCGTGCACGCGCCGCACTGGCCGAGCCCGCAGCCAAAGCGCGGGCCGCGCAGACCCAGATCGTTACGCAGAATGTAAAGCAGCGGCGTGGAAGGATCGACGTCCAGCGAATGGCTGTGGCCGTTGACCTCGAGGGTGATGCTCATACGGAATGCTCCCTTGGCGCGTCCAGCAAACGCGCGCCTCTGATTTTATCGGGTCGGCGCGGGAGCGGTCCCCGTGAAACTCAATTTTCCGTTGCGCAGATTTTCAGGATGCTGCTTTCCCTTTCGAGGACGGCGCGCCACTGCGAAATCAGCTTCTTGTACGCCTTCCCCACCGGCCGCAGTTTGCGATCGAGATCGCACAGGCCGAGCGGGTTCACAGTACCGTTGTTCTCGCGCAGGCCAGTGTCCCAATCCACCTGATCCTGCAGGCTGTACCACGTGAACCCGATGAGCGGCACGCCGTCCTGCCGCAGGCGGTGCACGTTGGCCCATTCTTTGTACAGCCATCGCACGGCGTCGGGTTCGGCGTGATTGGTTTCCGTGTGCATCACCGGAAGGCGGTAGCGGTTGAAGTACTGCAGAGTGATGGGATGGTAGCCGAGAATTTCGCCCGAGGCGGACGTTGTGCCATCGGCATGGACGAGATTTTCGTTGAGCTCGTAATAATCGGTACCCATGACGCAGCGCGACCGCACGCTGTGCTGCAGGAACCAGTGATACTCATCGCGGGTCATCCCGTTATCCAGCAGGAATTCATAGATGGTGGCGTTCACGTGATGGCCATAACTCAGATCGAGCGCGAGAAAACGCTTTTCGTTATAGCGGCGCGCGGGCGCTTCGCAGTCCGGGCCCTCGGGATGGAAATACTGCGAGGACTCGCTCTGAATGAAGATCGCGTGCGGATTGACCCGGAGAATGCCGTGCATGGCAAGCACGTTGGCGCGGCAAAGATGGTTGAGCGCGGTGACGAACGCACGATCGCTTTTCAGCCGTTCATTCCACCAGCCGAATTGCGCGGAGAAAGTCACCGCGATGAAAATCTCGTTGATCGGCGTGAAGAAGCGAATCCAGGGATAACGCCGGGCGAAGGCTTCGGCGTATTGGGTGAATAACTTCGGGAAATCGGGATTCTGGGCGCTGCCGATCCAGTCCGGAACGCCGAAATGGCAAAGGTCGGCGATGACTTCGATCCTGTGCTCGCGCAGTGCATTCAGCGTTTCGTCGGCGAAGGTCCAGTCGTATCGGTCGTGGGAGGGATTGGTTTTGTAGTAAGGCGGTCCGTAACGAAGATAGCCGATGCCCAGTTCGCGAACCAGCTCGAAATCCTCGCGCCAGCGCTGATAGTGCTTCGTCTTTTCCATCTCGTCCTGGCGGATGGTTTGGCCGTTCCACTCGATGGTGGGATAGCTGTTTTCGATGCCGGTTGCGAAAAGAAAAGACATGTTGCGTCAGGGCAGGATGTCGAGCCGTCCTCCATCCACCACCAGAGTTGTCCCGGTGATGAATCTCGCTTCGGCGGAAGCGAGAAAGCAGATGGCCGCGGCAACGTCTTCGGGCTTGCCCACCGCGCCCT
>DAIDJK010000496.1 GCA_027450225.1 Bryobacterales bacterium
GAAGAAAACTACGATGGGCTGAAGAAGTACATCGCCTTCCTCGGCACGCAAGCCAAGGGGGACGTGCTGAGTTACTACCACTACGGCGACTGGGTGCCCATCGTCCATACGCCCGCCGAGTTCGTCTCGGCGCTCTATTACCTGCACGACGTGAAGACGCTCGCCTCCGTCGCCGCTGTTTTGGCCCACAACGCCGACGCGCAGATGTACGGCCAACTCGAGGACCGGATCCGCGCGGCCGTCCAGCAGAAATACTACGACGCCTCCACGGGGAATTACGCCAACGGCACCCAGACCGCGGACGCCATGGCCATCGCAATGGGTTTGCCGGGACCGAAGGAACGCGGCCGCGTGGCGGGCAATCTCCAAAACGACATCGTCTACTATCACGACACGCACATCACGACGGGCTTCATCGGCGTGCGCTACCTGCTGCCCGTATTAAGCGAAATCGGCCGTACGGACCTGGCGTACGAACTGGCGGCGCAGACAAGCTTTCCGAGTTGGGGTTACATGATCGCCAACGGCGCCACCACGCTGTGGGAGCTTTGGCAGCAAAAGGTGGGGCCATCGATGAACTCGCAGGACCACGCCATGTTCGGCAGCGTCGGCGCCTGGTTTTACGAAACGCTCGGTGGCATCGGCATCGGGCCGGATGGCGCCGGCTACCGCCATATCCGCATCGCGCCACATCCGGTGGAAGACCTGCGATGGGTGAACGCGAGCATCGGCTCGCCTCGTGGACGCATCGTGTCTTCATGCACGCGAGAGGCCGGCCGCGTCACGCTGGAGGTGACAATTCCTCCCGGAGCCGGCGCGGAAATCGTGATGCCGAACGAACTTGAAACGACGAAGTTCACCGTGACAGAGAGCGGCCACTCGGTTTGGCGGGACGGCCAATACGTGCCGGGCGACGAGGGAATCCATGGCGCGCGGATGCAGGGCAGCGACGTCGTCTTCGACGCCTCCTCCGGCACGTACCGCTTCACGCTCGAAGGCGAATAGCCAGATCAGCGCCGGTGCCGCTCGGCGACGACCGTAACTTGAATCGTGCGTGCCAGCCGCACCACGCGATGCACCAGATTCAGTCCAACCGGCAACTGGAATCGCGAGTAACGTGGGCGGGCGAGGAAGAGTTGCGTGATCTGATTCAGCCCGGCGAATTCCACCAGAGCTTTGGCCGGATCTGCGCCGGTGAGCACTCGCGTCTCAACGTGCAGGTTCCGCGCGAAGTTCAGATGGCGTTCCACGGCCTCGCGCTCAGCGTGCGGCAGGCTCTCGATCCCCGGAGGCGGGCAGACGGCGACCGCAACGCAAGGGCCTCGCAGATGATCCGCGATCCGCTTGCCGCGCCGGATCAGCTCGGCGGAAGACGGATCGGCGGTGATATGAATCAGCAGCCGCTCGGACGATTCCTGCGCCGCCTGCGCGCCTTCGCCGGCTGAGGGCGCCTGCCGCGTGTCCACCTCGTGCGCCGTTTGGCGGAGTGCAAGCTCGCGGAGAGCCACCAGGTGCGATTCCTGAAAGAAATTCTCCATCGCCCGGCGCGCCTTCTCCGGAGCGTACACGGCGCCGCGCTCCAGGCGGTTCAGCAGCGCACGCGGCGTGACGTCCACCATCACCACTTCCGCCGCATTCGCCAGCACCCAGTCCGGAATGGTCTCGCGCACTCGCACGCCGGTAATCTGCCACACCTGCCCGTTCAGGCTTTCCAGGTGCTGAACATTGACGGTCGTATAGACATTGATGCCGGCCTCGAGAAGAACCTCGACGTCCTGCCAGCGCTTGGCGCGTTCGGAGCCCGGTACGTTGGTATGAGCGAGTTCGTCCACCAGGCACACCTCGGGCCGCCGGGCAAGAATGGCCTCCGTATCCATTTCCTCGAAAGTCGCGCCGCGATACTCGACGCGGCGGCGCGGCACCAGCGGCAGTCCCTCCGCTTTTGCGATTGTGTCCAGGCGCCCGTGAGATTCGAAGTATCCGGCAACGACGTCCAGGCCGCGCCGCTGCAGTTCCTGCCCCTGGCTCAGCATCTCATAGGTCTTGCCGGAGCCGGCCGCGTAGCCAAGAAACACCTTCAGTTCGCCACGGGAGACTTCTGTCATGGCCGGCTCAATGCGGGAACACCCGCACGTCGATGCCATCGGCGGCGCGCACGAATTTGTCCACCGGCCCGCCGAATATGCGTGTCCAAAAGCCCTCGCGAAGACTGTGGCCGACGAAGATTTGCGTGATGCCGCGCTCGCGGGCGAAGCCCATGATGGCGTGGATCGGGTCCTCGCCGTGGAGTATCTCAATCTGCGCGCGAGCCTCGCGAGCCACCGAAAGGTTCGCCTCCAGCCTCCCGCGGTCCTCCGCTGATAACTCGTCCTGCTCCACATAGCAGGCGAACAACTCGCCGTGAAACCGGTCCGCGTTCCGCCTTCCGCTGGCGATCATGGGTTCAACGTTGGCGCGCGGCGTTACGCACACCAGGATTCGCTCCTGCGTGCCCCAAAGATTTTCGATGCCGTGCCGCTCCAGATACGCTTCCAGTTGCTTGTCGACGACGTCGGCGGCCAGCACCAGGGCCAACTCCCGCAGCGCCGACAACCGTTCCTGCGCCTGGGGCCCGAGGGATTCCTGCAGGGACGGCTGCTCCGGCGGTGCATCGACGACGACAATCTCGTCTGCCCCGCTCAAAAAGCTTCTTGGAATCGTATCGGTGACCTGCTTGCCCGTCAGCGCCTCCACCTGCTCCCGCATCTCGGCGATGTACTGCAGGTTCACAGACCCGATCACCGAAATGCCCGCATCGAGGATCTCCTCGCAATCCTGCCAACGCTCCGCGTTCCCGCTTCCCGGAGGGTTCTTGAACGCCAGTCCATCGACGACGATCACTTCGGGATGACGCCGCAGAATCGCCGGTACATCCATCGCGGACTGCCCCTTGATCGTTCGCATCGGGATCGACTCCAGGCAGCCGAGCAGCGAATCCACGTCGCCGGGCCGCTTGTCCTGCACCGCGCCGATGACAACGTCCTGGCCGCGCTCCTGCCGCCGCCGCGCTTCATCGAGCATCCGGAACGACTTGCCGACACCGGAGGAATAGCCGAGGAACACTTTCAGCCGCCCGCGCCGGCTGAAGTCCTCTTCCGCTTCCACCTGCCGCAGGAGTTGTTCGGGATCGGGTCGCTTTACGGGAATATCAGGCAAAGTCGAGGAAACTCCTCGCGCAATTTCATTATCTTGTAATCGGCATCAATGCTTTGGGAACCGCCGGTCGAGGTCGAGATTTGTCTCGATTACATTGACGCGCGGCTCGCCCAGCACGCCCGCCGCGCGGCCCGTGATGTGTTTTTCGATCAGCCCGCGCACGGCCGCTTCCGGCGCCTGCCGCGCGTCGGCGATTCGGCCCGCCTCGAGCAGCGCGGACTCCGGACTCAAATCGGGATCGAGACCGCTTGCCGACGTCGTCAGCAGATCCGCCGGCAGAGGTCCGGTCGCGGACGGGTTGTCCCGGCGGAACTGCGCGGCGGCGGCGCGAACGCGGTCAATGAGCTTCGGGTTCGTCGGCCCAAGGTTCGATCCACCGGATGCCGTTGCATCGTAGCCGTCATTTCCGGCCGCCGATGGCCGCGGCTGCAGATATTCCGGGCGGTGGAAATTCTGGCCGATCAAGGTCGACCCGATGACGGCGCCGCCGCTGCGAATCAGGCTGCCGTTGGCCTGGAACGGGAATACCGCCTGGCAGACGGCTGTGACCAATGCCGGATAAATCAGCCCGGTCAGGATCGTGAAAACAGCAGTGATACGGAATGCGGGAGCGATCTGACGCCACATAAGAGTCTCCTAAGCCAGTTTCAGCACGGCCAGCAGCCGGTCCAGCACCCAGATGCCGGGGAACGGCGCCAGAAGCCCGCCAACGCCGTAGAGAAGCAGGTTCCGGCGCAGCAGCCCGGCCGCGTCGCGCGGCTGATATTTCACCCCGCGCAACGCCAGCGGCACTAAAGCAATGATGATCAACGCGTTAAAAATGACCGCGGCCAGCACCGCACTTTGCGGCGAGTGCAGCCGCATGATGTTCAGCCGGTCCAGGGCGGGATACGTTGCCGCGAACATCGCTGGAATAATCGCAAAGTACTTTGCAACATCGTTGGCGATGGAAAACGTCGTCAGCGCGCCGCGCGTAATAAGGAGCTGCTTGCCGATGGCCACGACCTCGATGAGCTTCGTCGGATTGCTGTCGAGGTCGACCATGTTGCCGGCTTCTTTCGCCGCGGTGGTTCCCGTGTTCATCGCCAGGCCGACGTCGGCCTGCGCCAGCGCCGGCGCATCGTTGGTGCCGTCGCCCGTCATCGCCACAAGCCGCCCTTCGCCCTGCTCGCGCTTGATGAACTCGAGCTTGTCCTTCGGCGTCGCCTGCGCCAGGAAGTCGTCCACGCCGGCTTCGGAGGCAATCGCCGCGGCGGTCAAAGGATTATCGCCGGTGATCATCACGCTGCGAATGCCCATGGCCCGAAGTTGCGCGATGCGCTGCCGCATGCCGCCTTTCACGATGTCCTTCAGGTGAATCACGCCGAGCAAACGCGGGCCGTCTGCCACAGCGAGCGGCGTTCCGCCGGCCCTCGCAATGCGGTCGGAGATTTCCAGGAACGAAGCCGGCACGGAGCCGCCTTCCTGCTGGACGAAATTCGCGATCGCCTCCGTCGCGCCTTTCCGCAGCCGCCTGCCGTCGATGTCGACGCCGCTCATCCGCGTGTAGGCCGAGAACGGTACAAACCGCGCGTGCTGCTCGGCGATCTCGCGGGAACGAAGCCCGTATTTTTCCTTCACCAGCACCACAACGGACCGGCCCTCCGGCGTTTCATCGGCAAGGCTGGATAACTGCGCGGCGTTCGCCATCTCCATTTCCGTGACGCCCTCGACCGGAATCAACTCCACCGCCTGGCGGTTGCCGAGCGTGATCGTTCCCGTCTTGTCGAGAAGCAGCGTGTTCACATCGCCCGAGGCTTCCACCGCCCGTCCGCTCATGGCGAGCACGTTGTGCTGCATCACGCGGTCCATGCCGGCGATGCCGATCGCCGACAACAGCCCGCCGATCGTCGTCGGGATCAGGCAGACAAGCAGCGCCACGAGCACGGCCACCGTCGGCGCCTGGCCTGCGCCCGCCGCGGCCACGCTGTAAACGGCGAACGGCTGCAGTGTGACTACGGCCAACAGAAAAATGAGCGTGAGGCCGGAGATGAGGATGTTCAGCGCGATCTCGTTGGGCGTTTTCTGCCGCTCGGCGCCTTCAACGAGCGCAATCATCCGGTCGAGAAACGTCTCCCCTGGGTTCGACGTGATGCGCACCGTGATGTGGTCCGAGAGGACCTTGGTCCCGCCGGTCACCGCGCTGCGGTCCCCGCCCGATTCGCGAATCACCGGCGCGCTCTCGCCCGTGATGACGGATTCATCCACCGTCGCGATGCCTTCAACCACATCGCCATCGCCGGGGATGTTCTCGCCCGCCTGGCATTCAACCAGATCGCCCGCCCGCAGTTTCGAAGCCGGCAACAGTTCCGTCCTGCCGCCGCTCAACACCCGGCGCGCCATCGAGTCGGTCCGTGTCTTGCGCAACGAATCCGCTTGCGCCTTGCCGCGCGCCTCCGCCATCGCTTCGGCGAAGTTCGCAAACAGCACGGTGAACCAAAGCCAGAGTGCGATCTGAAACGGGAATCCCAAGCCGGATGCCCCGCGGATCGCGTCGCGGATCAGCAGCACCGAAGTGACCGCCGCGCCGGTCTCGACCACAAAAATCACCGGGTTTTTCACCAGCGTAATGGGATTCAACTTCAGCAGAGAATCCTTCAGCGCCCGCCGTACGATCGACGGATCAAGCAGCGGCCGCGCCTTTGCCACCCGCTTCGGAATCAGAACCGTTTCGTCGGTTCGCGTTTCTTGCGTTATTACGGCCATGGTTTAGCCCCACACTCCCACGAACAACGCGGAGAACAGCCTGCCCTCGTGCATGAGGAAATGCTCGACGATCGGGCCAAGCGCCAGGGCGGGGAAAAAGGTGAGCGCGCCGACGATGATCACCGTGCCGATCAGCAGCCCGGTGAACAAACCTCCGTGCGTCGGAAACGTTCCGCTCGTCGCGGGTATGCGCTTCTTGGCCGCCAGACTTCCGGCGGCCGCCAGCAGCGGAATGATGAACAGGAACCGGCCGATCAGCATGCCGAACCCGATGGAAAGGTTAAACCATGGCGTGTTCGTATTGATGCCGGCGAATGCGCTGCCGTTATTCCCCGCCGCGCTCGAGTACGCGTAAAGCAATTCCGAAAAACCATGTGGTCCGCCGTTGCCCAGGTTCGCGATCGCGGCGCCAGGCGGATTGAAGTATCCGCCCTTGGCGAAATGGACCACGGCGCTGATCCCCGCGAACACGAGAACGCTCGCCGCCGTCGAAATCAACGCCAGCATCGCCATTTTCACTTCCTTCTGTTCGATCTTCTTGCCGATATACTCCGGGGTCCGCCCCACCATGAGGCCGGCGATGAACACCGCGAGAATCGCGAACAACAACATGCCGTAGAGTCCCGCGCCGGTCCCGCCGAACACCACTTCGCCGAGTTGAATATTGAACAGCGGCGCCAGCCCGCCGAGCGGCGTGAAGCTGTCATGCATCGAATTCACCGCCCCGCAACTTGCATCCGTGGTGACGACGGCGAACAGCGCCGAGGAGGCGATGCCGAAGCGCACCTCCTTGCCTTCCATATTTCCGCCCGGCTGCGTGTTCGTCGGCGCCGTTTCAATGCCCAACCTCGCCAGGATCGGATTGCCCGCCTGCTCGGCGGGGTACGCTACAAACACGCCTGCCAGAAACAGAATCGACATCGCCGCGAACAACGCCCATCCCTGGCGCGTATCCTTGACCATCCGCCCGAATGTGTAAGTGAGTCCCGCCGGAATACGCGACGTCTCGATTCGCACGGGCCCCCACTTCAAGTCGTTCGATAGGCCG
>DAIDJK010000497.1 GCA_027450225.1 Bryobacterales bacterium
TTTCCGCCCGCTTCGAGAACATGCGCGCCGGCCTGCGAGGCGAGTACCTGGGATGTGGCGACGATGCCGTATTTCGACACCGTCATGGAACGGGCCTGGGCGCGCGAAGGACTCACGAGCGGAGTCTATCAGCCCGCACGAAGGGGTTGGACTGTTTCTCCGCGCCGATGGTGGTTTCCGGGCCGTGACCGGGAACGACGATGGTGTTCTCCGGCAGCGTGTAGAGTTTGCCGCGGATGGAGTTGGCGATGGCGGTCATATCGCCGCCGGGAAGATCCGTGCGGCCGATGCTGCCGCGGAAAAGCGTGTCGCCCGCGATCACTTTGCCTTCGGCAGGCAGGAACAGCGAAATGCTGCCCGGCGTGTGACCGGGCGTATGGAGCACGTGGGCTTCGATGGAGCCCGCGCGCAGGATGTCGCCTTCGCGAGCCGGCGTATCGATGCCCGGGTTTTCCGGCGTCTCCACGCCGAGCCACCCGGCCTGCGTCTCGAGAAGCTCGCTGAGCGGCGTATCGCTCCGGTGCATGTAAACCGGAGCGCCGGTGATGGCGCGCAGTCTGGCGGCGCCGCCGATGTGATCGATGTGGGCGTGCGTGATCACGATGGTCTTCACGGTTAAGCCGTGGCGTTTCAGGATGGCGAGAATCGCCTCGATATCGTCGCCCGGATCGATCACGATGGCCTCGCGGGAGGTTTCGTCGCCGATCACCGAACAGTTGCAGCCGAGCATGCCCACGGGCAGAATCTCGTGAATCACCGGCTGTGTTCCCTTTGCCCGTATTGCATCCTGCTTCGATGATCGCTCATCATGGTCAATGAATGGGTTCGCTCAGCGCTTTGCCTGTGTTCTTCCGGATTCTCCACATTCTTTCCGCGTTTACGCTGGTGGGAGGGGCGATGGCGTGGCGATTCGCCGCAATTCCGGGTGAGCGTACCCTGGCCGCCGACACGCAATCGAAGGTGGGCAGCGCGGCCGCGGCCGCGTGGCGGCCATGGGTGATCACGGCCGTGATCGGCATCCTGGTTTCCGGCATCTACAATTTTCTGCACAAGACCGGGCTGACGCCGGTTTATCACGCGATCTTCGGAATCAAGGTGCTGCTGGCGCTGGACGTGATCGCGGTGCTGATTCTGGCGGCGCGCCCGAATGACGCGAACCGCTCGCGGAAACTGATGCATGCCGTGATTGTGGGCGTAGCGATCGTGATTCTTTCCGCCGTCCTGAGGGCGCTGACGCTCCGATGAATCCGCAGGTTGAAATGACGCCGGGATACGAAGCTCTGATGCACGGCGCCGCGCTGGTGGATTTTTCGGCGCGGGGGCGAATCCGGGTGACGGGCGAAGACCGCGCGCGGCTGCTGCACGCGATGAGCACGAATCACATTCAGGGGATGCAGCCGGGCGATGGCCTCTATACGTTTTTCCTGAACGCGCAGGGCCGCATTCTGGCCGATGCGTACGTGCTCTGCTTCGACGACCATTTTCTGCTGGATACGGCGCCTGAAACGCGCGAAAGCCTGCGTGAGCATCTGGACCGTTTCATCATTGCCGACGATGTGACGCTGGAAGACATTACCGGGCAGACGTTCGCGCTGGGCGTGGAAGGGCCGAAGTCGCACGAGGTGGCGGCGGGAGCGGCGGTGCCCGGCCCGGGCGCGCGGTTCGCGCATATGCGGTGGGGCGATTTGGAAGTCGCGGGGATCGCCGGGGCCGCGCACGACGGGCTGCGGATCTACGGACCGGAGGAAGACCGGGAGGAAGCCGAAGACGTGCTGGAAGGCGCGGGCGCGATTGCCGCTTCCGCCGAATACGCCGAAGCGGCGCGCATCGCGAGCTTCCGGCCGCGCTACGGAATCGATATGGACGACCGCACTCTGCCGCAGGAATCGCAACTGCAGGCCGCTGTCCATTTCCAGAAGGGCT
>DAIDJK010000498.1 GCA_027450225.1 Bryobacterales bacterium
GGAGCGACGTGGGAATCGTATTCGCGAAGGACGCTCCGATCGCCATAGCGATCACGTGCGCGGATATGCCGAAGCCGGACTGGTCGCCGGATAATCCGGGATATCTGGCGATTGCGGACGTGACGAAGATCCTGGTCGACGGATTGTGATATAAAACTCGCCGTGGATTTCACGAAGGTTGTCCTGGCGAGCCTTCTCATTGCGTCGCCGATCGCTGCCCAGGAAGGACATGGCGTCTCACCGGCTGATCTCGAGCGCGGCATGCAGATCTTTCTGAATAACTGCGCGGGTTGTCATGGGCCGGATGGAGATCTGATTTCGGGAGTGGCTCTCTATTCGGGGCGCTTCCGGCGCGCGCAGGGCGACAACGAACTGCGCAGGATCGTGCAGAACGGCATTGCGGGAACGCCGATGCCGCCGGGCAACTATACGGACGAGCAGGCGGGAATGATTGTTGCTTATCTGCGATCGATGGCGGCAACCGGCGGGGGGAAACTGACCGGGCCGCCGGGCAATGCGGAGTCGGGCAAGGCGATCGTGGAAGGCAGGGGACAGTGCCTCGAGTGCCATCGCATCGGACGGCAGGGAACCATTACGGGGCCGGATTTGACCGGCATCGGCAGGATGCGGCGGGCGGTGGATCTGGAGAAGTCGCTTGTCGATCCGGACGCCGAGATTCGTCCGGATAATCTGACGGTTCGGGCGGTGGCGGCGGACGGCACGCCGATTACGGGACGCCTGCTGAACATGGACACTTACAGCATTCAGATTCTCGACGCCCGTTCGGCAAGCCTGAGGACGCTCAAAAAAGATGAACTGCGCGATTACGAGGTGATGAAGAAATCGCCAATGCCGAGCTATCGCGGGAAGCTGTCGGAGCAGGAAATCTCCGACGTGGTGAGCTATCTGGTTTCGCTGAAGGAGCAGATGTGAACGCGCGATTTCTGCTGTTGACGGCGCTTGCAGCGGCGGCGGCGAGCGCGCAGACTCCGTTCGAGCGCATTGCGAATGCCGCGAAGGACCCGCAGAACTGGCTCACTTATTCCGGAAGGCTGGATGGGCAGCGCTACAGCACGCTGGCTCAGATTACGCCGGCGAACGTGAAGGATCTGGAACTGAAGTGGGTGCTGCAAACCCGGGCTCCGGCGGAACCGAACAGCAAATATGAAGCGACGTCGCTGGTGCGGGACGGGATTCTGTATACGGTGCAGCCGCCGAATGTGGTGGTGGCGCTGGATGCGGCGAGCGGGCGCATTTTCTGGACGTACGCATATGATCCGTCGCGTGAATCGAGACCGTGCTGCGGGCGCGTGAACCGGGGCCTCGCGCTGCTGGGGAACACCCTGTTCATGGGCACGCTCGACGGGAACCTGATCGCGCTCGACGCGCGGGACGGGCATCTGATGTGGTCCACGCGACTTGGCCGTCCGGAAGAAGGGTATTCGGTGACGGTGGCGCCGCTGGTGGTGAAAGACAAGGTGATCGCGGGTCCGGCGGGCGGGGAGTTCGGGATCAACGGGTATCTGGCGGCGTATTCGGCGGAGACCGGAAAAGAGGTGTGGAAGTTTCACACGATTCCGCAACCGGGCGAGCCGGGGCATGACACGTGGGGCGGCGATTCGTGGAAGCATGGCGGCGGATCGATCTGGACGACGGGCTCATACGATCCGGAGCTGAATCTGATCTATTGGGGCGTGGGCAATGCGGGGCCGGACTGGAATGGCGATCCGCGGCCGGGCGACAACCTCTACACGAGTTCTCTGATTGCGCTGGATGCGGATACGGGAAAGCTGAAATGGTATTTCCAGTTCACGCCGCACGATGAATTCGATTTCGACGCGACGCAGGTTCCGGTGCTGGCGGATCTGACCTGGCATGGCAAGCCGCGCAAGGTAGTGATGACGGCCAACCGGAACGGGTTTTTCTATGTGCTGGACCGCGTGACGGGCGAATTTCTGCTGGGCAAATCGTTCGCGAAGGTGACGTGGGCTTCGGGCCTCGATGAGAAGGGCCGGCCGATCCGCACAGGGCATTCGACGGCGGAGGGCAGCATCGTTTATCCGGAGAATCAGGGGGCGACGAACTGGTACAACCCGGCGTTCAGTCCGCGGACGGGGTTGATGTATGTGCCTTGCTGGATGGATACGTGGTCGGTTTACACGAGCAGGCTGGAGCCATACCAGGAAGGGAACTGGTACAGCGGCGGCGGGGCGACGCACAACATTCCGGCGCTGCGGCCGGGCCCGGTAACGCGGCGCTTGCCGGAGACGGCATGGGGAGCGATCCAGGCGCTCGACCCTGAAACGGGCGATGTGAAATGGCAGTTCAAAATGACCGACGTTACCGACAGCGGCGTGCTGGCGACCGCGACGGATATCGTTTTTGCGGGGGGCAGAGAAGGCTACTTCTATGCTCTCGACGCGCGCACGGGCGCCGTGCTGTGGAAGACGATGTTGGGCGGCGCGATGTCGGCGGGACCGACGGCGTATGCGGTGGACGGCAAGGAGTACATCTCGATTCCGGCAGGCAATGCGGTGTTCACGTTCGGGCTGCGGGACGAATAAAAGCGCGGCGCCGAACGGGAGTCGCATATTCTGGGAATTCCGGAATATGCGATGAAGGCTGACACTGTTAAGCGGCGCGTCCTGAATGTTTTCCTGATTTTTTCGGCTGGAATTTCCGGCGCGTATGCGGCCAGTCCCGGGCATGCGGCGGGCGCTGGCGCATCGTGGAGCGATTACGGGGGCTCGGCGGATGCCGCACAGTATTCGGCGCTGAAGCAGATTGACCGTTCCAACGTGAGCAGGCTGCGCGTGGCCTGGACGTATCCGACAGAAGATGGAGCGAGATATCTGTTCAATCCGCTCGAAGCGCATGGCGTGCTGTATGTGCTGGCGAAGCGGAATTCCATTGTGGCGCTGGATGCGGCAACCGGCAAGGAATTGTGGGCTCACGCGAATGCGCCCGGGCCGATCACGACGCGCGGAATCAACTATTGGGAGAGCGCCGACGGGAAGGACCGGCGTCTGCTGTTCGCCGCGGGCGATTATCTCCAGGCGATCGACGCGCGGACAGGCGCCGTAATCGCTTCGTTCGGCGACAAGGGGCGGGTGGATCTGCGGGAAGGGCTGGGACGTGACCCGAAGAAGATTACGGTGCAGTCGCTGAACCCTGGACGCGTTTTCGAAAACCTGATCATCATGGGCTCGGCGACGAATTCGGAGTACGATTCGGCGCCGGGCGATATTCGGGCGTACGACGTGCGGACCGGCGCGCTCGCATGGACGTTTCACACGATTCCGCATGCGGGGGAATTCGGCTACGACACATGGCCGCCCGACGCATGGAAGAGCGTGGGTGGAGCGAATGACTGGGCGGAGATGTCGCTGGACACGGCGCGCGGCATTGTCTACATCCCCACGGCGAGCCCGAAATACAACTTCTATGGCGCGAACCGGAAGGGCGCGAACCTGTTCGGCGATTGCCTGCTGGCGCTTGACGCGCGGACGGGCAAGCGCCTGTGGCATTACCAGATGGTGCATCACGACATCTGGGACTATGACAACGCGACCGCGCCGAAGCTGTTGACGGTGAAGCACGACGGGCGGACGGTGGATGTGGTGGCGCAGGCCGGCAAGACGGGGTTCCTGTACGTGTTCAACCGCGTGACAGGCGAGCCGCTTTGGCCGATCGAAGAGCGGCCTGTGCCGCGTTCCGATATGCCCGGTGAGGAAGCGTGGCCCACGCAGCCATTTCCCACGTGGCCGCCGCCCTTTGCGAGGCAGAAGTTCACGGCTGACGATCTGAACCCGTACATTGCGGACGCTTCGGAGCGGGCGCGGTGGCGAGACGATATCAAAGGCGCGCGCAACGAGGGTTTGTTCACGCCTCCGGGCACTCGCAACACCGTCGAAATGCCGGGGAATAACGGCGGGGCGAACTTTGGGGGCGCGGCGATCGACCCGGCGAGCGGAACGATGTTCATCGTGTCGAAAGACGTGCCGGCGATGCTGAAACTGCGATTGACCGGGCCGCCGGGCGCCGATCCGGCGCATACGGATCCTGCGAAACTGCAGTACAAGACGCCATTCGGGTTCATGATCACGTCGAGCGGATTGTCGGCCATCGATCCGCCGTGGACCTCGCTGACCGCGTACGACCTGAATACGGGCGCGATCCGCTGGAAGATTCCGTTGGGCGAAGTTCCGGAGCTTGCGGCGAAAGGCATAACGAATACGGGCGCGCATTTTCCGAAAGTGGGGCCGGTGGTGACGGCGGGCGGTCTGATCTTCGCGGGAACGCGCGACCGCAAGGTGCGGGCGCTCGATGCAGGGACGGGGAAGGTGCTCTGGAGCTATCAGGTGGACGCGGGGCTGGAGGGTATGCCCGCGATTTACGAGATGAACGGGAAAGAGTACGTGGTGTTCTGCGCAGCGGCGACTTCGAGTTCACATACACACGCGTCGTCACCGGAATCGGCCAGCGAGACAGCGGGGGTGCATCCGGCGGATAGAAACCCGGTGCCGGGCGCGTACGTGGCTTTCGCGCTGCCGGATCAGGAACCCCGTCCCTGATTTCAGGATAGCAGCGGTAAGTCGCTGAAAACAATATTGTTTGCAGCGGGAAAAACTGGCAGAATCGACCTGTCATGATTCCTGAGGCCCGGACTGCTGCGGTAAGACGCGCGTTGCGCGAGACATTCGGCGTCGGCGAGGGCGAAGACATTCGCCGGTTTGCGCCGGGCGTGACCTCGCTGGTTTTCCGCATCGCAGTCGCCGAGCGGCCTTATCTGTTGCGTGTTGTGATGCACGCGCACGATTGTTCCCGCCACTTCGATGCGATGCGCGCGGCGGCGCAGGCGGGTCTGGCGCCGCGCGTTCTCTACGCGAGCGTGCAGGATCGGGTGCTGATCACGGACTTCATTGAGCCCCGTCCGCTTCGTGCGGAGGAGGCCGCGCTTCGGCTGCCGGCATTGTTGCGTACGCTGCACGCACTGCCGCCGTTCGCGGCGGTTCCAGACGCGATCAATACCTCGCCCACGTTTCTGCTGAACGGAGGCGGCGGCGTGGAGGCTTTCCTCCCGAGGTTTCGCGCCCTGGGGATCGTCTCCGAGCCGGCGATGGAAGAGCTGCTCACCTTGCACCGGCGGATCACTGCGGCGTATCAGCGGCGCGCGGGCGACAGGGTTTCAAGCCACAACGATCTGAAGCCGGCGAATCTGATTTTCGATGGAGAACGGCTTTGGCTGATCGACTGGGAGGCAGCGGGGCTGAACGACCGCTATTCCGATCTGGCGGTGCTTTGGAACTTTATCGATGACAATGACGATGATGGCGGCGGCCAGCGATATCTGCGCGATTACTTCGGGCGTGCGCCGAATGAGAGCGAGTTCGCCAGGTTCGCTGTGATGCGGCAGGTGGCGCATTTGTTCCATGGCATGGCGTATCTGTTTACCGGTTCCATGAAGGCGGATGCGAGGCGCGGGGCTGCGCAGCCCGGCGACCTCCGCCAACGGATGTGGGACGCGGATATCGACACGCACGACCCGGATGTGAAGCTGTCGTGGGGACGGTATCAACTGGAGCGATTGCGCGAAGGCACGGCGCGACCGCGGTTTCAGGAGGCGCTGTCGATTCTGGCCGCCGAACGGCGCTAAAGCAGCGCCGCGGCGGATTCATCCACGAACCATTCCGCCGTGCCGGCGGCGATCTGGCAG
>DAIDJK010000499.1 GCA_027450225.1 Bryobacterales bacterium
AAAAGAGATGCTGGGTGAAGCGACCGCTTAAGCGGGCCGCCATATTTCAACCGGAGTTTCTTCAAGACCTCCGCTTTTGGGTGAAAACCGAGCGCAGTGTCGCAGTCCGGGTGCTCGATCTGGTCGAAGCTGTCATGCGAGACCCGTCCCAGGGTTCGGGAAAGCCGGAACCGCTGAAATATGTCCTTGCCGGGTGCTGGTCGCGTCGCGTCACCCAGGAACATCGGCTGGTATATCGAGTGACTGAGGAGACGATCGATTTCCTGCAGACTCGATATCACTATTAAGCGGGGCTGGTGCGCGGTGCCATCCGGCGCCGGCCCTGCGCTGAATCGGCTCCTGCCCCGTGGCCCACCCGCATCGCGCGTAATCTGGAATTGACCTCCTCGCCGGCGTCCCTTGCCGAAAAATAATAACCATTGACCACGCAAAACATTTTTTCTTCACTTCAGCTTCAACAACTTACAGGCTCCCCACGCTGTCCCGCGTTCTCCCGGGCGCTAACGTGAAACCAGTTCGGGGGCCCCACTGCCTGCCGGACCCGTTCCGGGCTGCGATCCCGGGCAATGCAGCCGGGGCGGCGCGAAAGCGAAGGTGGGCGTCATCCAACGGACGTAAACACGACAGGGCGTTCCCTCGAGACAGCACAGTCGAGGCCCGCATCATCCGGGTTATGGTGGTCTCCGAAGCCTTTCCAGGAGTACGATTGCAGGCCCCTGCTCCGGACGATGGGTCATAAACCGGATACAGACTGGTCTGGATAATAAACGCGCGAGCTCAAATGTTGTAATTTCGGCGGCCGCCGATCTCAATCGCGTTCAATCCGGATCGTCTGATGCAAAGTTCTTCCATACACCGGCGGCTAAGCTGCGCCCCGGGCCATGCTCGCCGCGCCCGCCTCAGCCCTGCGAAAGCCGCGTATCTTCTGCCGCAACCAGCCGATCCATGGCGCGAGCTCGTCCTCTGTACAGGCACACGCACGGAAAACCGCCAGCTCCGGCTTCGCGCTCCGAATCACCGCCGCCAGTCTGTCTTCATAGTGCTCGCCCGGCCGGCAATCCATCGAATTGATGATCACCGCGTCCACGCCTTCCGGCAGTTTCGGCATTCCCGCGGCCGCGTGGCCGCCCGGCGAGGGACGGCAAACCACCACCCGCAGGTCTTCGCCCCAGTCAGACACCGCCGGTTCATCGGGATCGATCACTCGTTCGATCACCAGCACTTCCACGCCTCCAATCGGAAACTGGCGCAGCGCCTCCGCCACCATCCGCGCATCGGGCCGACGGTCGATTCCGGTCACGATCTGCCATACCGGAACCCCGGCCTTGCGAATGCGTTCCGCGTCCAGACGCGGCTGCAGGTCGCTTTCGAGCACGGCAATTCGGAATTCGTTTCTCAGAAGTGGCAGCGTGTGCTCCAGAATCGTTGTCTTTCCCGCGCGCGGCGCCGAACAGACACTAATGGCGGTTAACCCAAGCTTTCCGAAAAGCGCGTGGTTGAGCGCCGTCTCCTGGCCCGCATCGTATTCGGTTTTCATCGCGGTGTTTGCCGCTTGCGCATTTGCCGCTTGCATCACCGTTACCTCATAAGCACATGCGCAGCCGCCGTGCCGACGCTGAGCCGGTTGCATTTCCGGCGCACGCCAGGTTCACCTGAGCCATCCGGCACAGCCGGAGTGCCCTGTCGCGCATCGCTGGCGGCCCGGCATCGCGCGCGGCCTGTTCGAAATCAGGTATTTCGGCGGTCCCGCTCCTGGTATTCGTCTTGCGTTCGTTTGTTGTGCGGCTCCAACGCCGCCGGGAGATTGCCTTATGATCGCCGCTGAAGATCTCAAACGTCTGGCCGGCATACCCGGTCCGTGCCTCACGATTGTCGAACCGGTTCGGGAAGGAGCGGCACAGCCTGTGAAAACAGCCGCCCAGCTCACCGCGGCCGGGAAACAGGCCTACGCCCTGCTCGCGGAAAGCGGTGTCGATCAGCCCTCGCGCGAGTACCTTCTCGCGCCCGTCCGGCGCATCGCCGCCAACACGGAATGGCCGTCGCACCATGGCAGCATTGTCATCTTCCGTGCGCCCGGTTTCACCAAAGCGAGCTTCTGGCCTTATCCGGTGAAGCCGGATGTCCACCTGGGCGAGGAGTTCTTCATTCTTCCTCTTCTCGCGAAGCCGGTCGCATTCTGGGTTCTGGGTCTCAGCATCAATCAGGTGACTTTGTTTCGCGGGGGCGCCGGCGGGCTCGTCCCGGTCAGCCTGCCCCCCGGTACCCCGCGCAATCTCGACGAAGCAGGCGGATTCGATCAGCCGGACCACGATCTCGAAAACCGCTCCTATGCCGGTCCATCGGCCGGAAAGTCTTCGGGCCACAGGCGCACCGTCCACTTCGGCACTTCCTCGCCCCATGAAGCTCAGGGCGCGCATCTGCACGATTTCTTCAAAATGATCGACCGCGCCATCGCGCCCATGCTTGCCGCCGACGGGAATCCGCTCATTCTCGCCGGCGTTTCCCGCGAGGTCGGCATCTACGAAAAAATCAACCACTATCCGCACCTCGCAAAACAGCCCATTCTCGGCAGCCCGGGCGCTCTCGGCGGCGCCAGACTTTTTCAGGCCGCGTTGTGCATCGCAACTTCCGGCATGGCCAGACCGCCGGAGCAGCTCAGCGCCATGCTCGATGCCGCCGCCGGTAATGGACTTCTTCTCACCGGCCCGGACGCCATCGCCCGCGCCGCGGAAGCAGGGCAGATCGAGACGCTTTTCATCGACGCCGAATTCCGCCCCCACGACCAGGCCGAGGGAGGGCTGCTGAACCATTGCGCCGTATCGGTTTTGCGCAACTCCGGGACCGTGGAATCTTCTCCCGCGCTGCACGCGTCGGGCGGAGTCGCCGCCATCCTTCGTTATCGCGCCCGGGAACCAATGCAGCCGGATGCTTAAACGGCGCAGCCGGCAGCTCTCGACGCGGCCTTTAGTTCCAGAAACCGCAGCATTTCTTTCCTCAGAACCGCAATGCTGATCGGTTTCGCCAGATAAATGTTGAATCCTGCCGCGTTCGCGCGTTCATCGTCGCCGGCCATGGCGCAGGCGGTGAGTGCAATCACGGGCGTCGATTTGAATTTCTCATCGCGCCGAAGCTCGGTCAGGACCGCAAAGCCATCGAGGCCCGGCATATAAATGTCCAGAATAATCAGATCCGGATCGCTGGCGCGCGCGCACGCCAGAGCTTCCGCGCCGTTGGCGGCTTCTATGACGGTGTAACCGGAATGCGCCATAATGGCGCGAATCAGTTCCCGGCCGCCCGCTTTGTCGTCCGCGACAAGTATCTGCTTCACGGCGAAGCGCTCATGATGAAGTCCAGATGCACGAAGTATAGCCGACATTCAGCTCCAGAAAATGACACGTAAAGAATAAGTTTTGGCCATCCATCTGGAAACCGCCTCCGGAACGAAACCGGGCCAGTCATTCTTCCAGTACAGAGAAGCATTTCAGGGGCGCAAGTAACGCGGAAAGGAGGGGAAGAGGGTTTTCTTGATAAATGATTCAGGACTATTCGTAACGCAGGGCTTCAATTGGATCCATCAGCGCCGCTTTGCGCGCCGGATAGTATCCGAAAAAGACGCCCACCAGCGCGGAGAAAAGAAATGCCGCCGCCATCGCGCCGGGACTGAACAGCGTGGACCAGCCCGCGAAATAGGAAATAATTGCGCTCGCCGCGGCGCCCAGCGCGATACCCGCCAGCCCTCCCGTGATCGACAGCGTGACCGCCTCCACCAGAAACTGCGCCAGAATGTCGCCGGTCTTCGCGCCCACCGCCTGCCGCAGTCCGATCTCCCGCGTCCGCTCCGTCACGCTCACCAGCATGATGTTCATGATTCCGATGCCGCCGACGATCAGCGATACCGATGCGATCGCCGCCAGCAATATCGACATCACGCGCGCCGACGTCTCCTGCGCCCGGAACACTTCTTCCATATTCCGGATCGTGAAGTCGTCATCCTCGTTCGCCTGCAGATGGTGCCTCTGCCGGAGCAGCGCGGCCATCCGTTCCTGCGCGTCGCTTGTGCGGCCTTCCCGCGCGGAAACCACGATGGTGCCCACCGCCGCATAGTTCGCCTGGCTCGAGCCGATCACCTTCTTCTTTGCCGTGCTGATCGGTATCAGAACCACATCGTCCTGATCCTGCCCCGTGGGCGACTGGCCCTTCGGCGCCAGCGTCCCGATCACCGTAAACGCAACGGTCTTGATCCGGATCACTTTGCCCACCGGATCTTCTCCGCCGAACAGGCTGCCGGTCACCGTCCTGCCCAGCAGCGCCACCGGCGCGGACGAATCCACGTCCGAATTCGTGAACGCCTGGCCTGATTGAATCTCAAGATCGCGAATCGCCAGGTAGTCCGGCGTCACCCCCATCACCTGCGTGCCCCAGTTGTTGCCTGCGTAAACGATCTGCACTCCGCCCCGCACCGCCGGGCTCGCCAGCGCCACCGCATCGCACTCCCTCGCAATTGCCCGCGCGTCATCCTGCGTCAGCGTCTGCGCGTTGCCGGTCCCCATGCGGATTCCGGAACTGGTAATGCTGCCGGAGAGCACGATAATCACATTGCTGCCGATGGACGCGATCTGCTCGCGAATGCGCTCTTCGGCGCCGGACCCGATCGCCACCATCGCGATCACCGCCGCCACCCCGATAATGATCCCCAGCATCGTGAGCGCGGACCGCATCTTGTTCAGCCGCAGAGCCCGAAGCGCAATCCTCACGCTGGCGCCGAGTTTGTTCATTGCGCGGCCTCCCCGGCGGGCATTTTGCTTCGCTCCACTTCGGCGTCGTGCGGCGCCGTCACGCGCGTATCGCTCACCAGCCGCCCGTCGCGGAACGAAAGAATGCGCTGTGCGTAGCTGGCGATATCCGGCTCATGCGTCACCAGTGCGATGGTGATCCCCTTGTCGCGGTTCAGGCGCTGAAAGATCGCCATAATGTCCACGCTGGTGCGCGTATCGAGCGCGCCCGTCGGTTCATCGGCAAGTATGATCTGCGGATCGTTCACCAGGCTGCGCGCAATCGCCACCCGCTGTTGCTGCCCGCCGGAAAGCTGATTCGGATGATGGTCCGCCCTGGACGCGAGGCCAACCACCGCCAGCGCCTTCATCGCAATCTCCCGCCGCCCCCGCGTCCGCGCGCCGCTGTAAAGCAGCGGCAGTTCCACGTTTTCGATCGCGCTGGTCCGCTGCAGCAGATTGAACTGCTGGAACACGAAGCCGATTTTGCGGTTGCGTATCTCGGCCAGCTCATCGCGGTCGAGTTCACTCGTCAGAATCCCGTCGAGGTAATAACGCCCCGCTGTCGGCCGGTCGAGGCACCCCAGAATGTTCATGAAGGTCGATTTGCCCGATCCCGACGGCCCCATGATGGCAATGAAACTGCCGCGCTCAACCACCGTCGATACGTCGCGAAGCGCCTGCACCGTGATCTCGCCCAGCTGGTAAATCCGCGTCAACTGCTCCACGCGAATCAGTTCGCCCGCCATTTTCAGAAACCCAGCCTGCGCCCCGGCGTGGCCGGCTGCCGCGAGGCCGCGGGCGCCGCGCTGCCTCCAGTCATCCCCACCACCACCTGCTGGCCCACCGACAAGTCTCCGTTCACCAGTTGCGAATAGTTCGCGTCGCTCAATCCGAGCTTCACCGGGATCGGATACGGCGCGCCGTCCGGCGTCAGCGAGTACACGGTCTCGACCCGCGCTTCTTTCGCCGGCTTCTGCGCCGTGATCTGTCGCGGGCGGAAGCGCAGCGCGGCCTTCGGGATGCGAATCGCGTTCGAAGCGCGCCCGGTAAAGATGGTCGCGTTCGCCGTCATGCCGGGAAACAGTTTCAGGTCCGCATTCGAAACCGCGATCACCACGTCGTACGTGATCACGTTTTGCACATTGATGGGCGCCTGGCGGATCTGCGCTGCCGTTCCGGTGAATACCTCGCCCGGGTAGGCGTCCACGGTGAACGTCGCCTTCTGGCCCACGCGCACGCGCGCCACATCGGCTTCATCCACATTCGTATCCACCTGCATCTTCGTCAGGTCCTGCGCGATCAGGAAGATGGTCGGCGCCTGAAACGACGCCGCCACCGTTTGCCCCACGTCCATGTTTCGCGATTCCACCGTGCCGTCCACCGGCGCCAGAATTCGCGTGTGGTCCAGATTCAGCTGCGCCTGCGCGAGCGCCGCCTGATCCTGCTGCGCCAGAGCCTTCGCCTGGTCGAGTTGCGCTTTGGCCGATTCCGCCGCCTTGCGCGCGGATTCCACGGAGGCGCGCGCCGCCGTTACCGTCGCGCTCGCCGCGTCCACCGAAGCTACTGCCTGCTCCCACGCCGAGCGCGCCGATTCGTAATCCTCCCGCGACGTGGCATCCTGCTCGAACATCACCTGCCTGCGCGTGGCTTCCGATCCGGCCAGCGCCGCCGCGCTTTGCGCTTTCGTCACGCTGGCGTTTTGCGCCGCCACGTTCGCGATGGCGGTTGCCACATCCGCCTGGGATTTCGCGAGAGCCGCTTCGGCCGTCGTCACGGCCGCCTTGGCCGCGCTGAGCGAAGCGCGCGCCTGGTCCACCGCGGCCTGAAACGGCGCCGGATCGATCAGCGCCACCAGTTGCCCTTTCTTTACCTGCGTATTGAAATCCGCGTACAGCGCGATGATGTTGCCGGAAACCTGGCTGCCCACCTGAACCGTCACCACC
>DAIDJK010000500.1 GCA_027450225.1 Bryobacterales bacterium
GCGTTATAACCGGCCCCGCCAGCGAAAGGATTCCGGCCGGCAAGTGAACTGATGTTAATCACGTCGCCACCGCCTTCCTCACGTAATATCGGCAGAACCTCATGCGAACAGTAGTAAGCGCCGGACAGATTCAGAGAGATCATTCGATCCCATTCTGCCGGCGTCAACTCGGCGACAGGCCGAAAAACGCCTGCACCAGCGTTGTTCACGAGAGTGTTTACGCGGCCAAAGCGCGTTTGGACGTTGCGCACGAAGCGTTTCACATCGGCATAATTCGAGACGTCCGCGACTTCCCCGTAAGCGGCGGAAATCGCCGACAGGCGTTCGACCGCGCTTGAGACCGTCTCCTGTTTCGTGCCGCAGAACGCAATCTGTGAGCCTTCGTGAGCCAGCCGCTCCGCGATCGCGTATCCGATGCCGCGTGTTGCGCCGGTGACAATCGCGACCCTGCCCTTCAATTCTTCAGACATGAACCAATGCTAATGCGAAACAGCGATCAAAGCGGACCGCATCGCTCGACACGTGTTGGGACCTGCCGTACCATTGAGAGAGAATGCACGATGGCGGCGCGCCGGAATGGCGTGAAATCGTGGAGAAAGCGCACGCAAGACTGATTCAGGACCTCGCGGGGTCGATCGAATCCGGCCGTGATCGCGCGGTTGAGCTGGCGGTTGTCTCTGAGCGGGAGAGCGCGCGGCGCGAATGGGAAACCGAACGCGCCCGGGCCGGGCGGGAACTGGAAGCGCTGCAGGCAAACGTAACCCAGCGGATCGAGGCGGAGCGGAACGGCTTCAGAAAGGAAATCGAAGCCCTTCGGGAGAGCGCAAAGCGGGATGTGGAAGCCGAGCGCGAGCGCGGCCGCATCGAAATGGAACGGCTCCGCCGCAATTCCGCCGCCGAACTCGAGCAAGCCCGCGACTCTTGCACCAGGGAAATCGCAGACGCGCGTACATCGGCGGCCGCTGCCCTCGAGAGAGCCCATGCGGAAAGCGCAGAGGCCTTATCGAAATCGGGCGCCACAGCTCGCCAGGCGTGTGCGGAGATCCTGAACCAGTCGGTGCGGCGGCTGCGTGATGCAAGCTCTTCAGCCGCCGTTCTCGAGATACTTGCGGATCTCGGCTCGGCTCACGCGCAACGGACGGTGGTGCTGGTATTTGAAAACAACCAGGCGCGAATCGCCTCCCGCCGGGGGCAAGGGCTGGAAGCCGGTAAATCGCCGGACGGAGCGGGTCTGGAAAGCACGATTCTTCTCGACGATGCGCCTGCTCTCGCTTCGGCCATCGAGACCGCCGATCCCGTTACGGTACTGGCGCGCGAGTCCGAAGTTTCGTCTGCGCTGACCCACTGGCTGGCCTCGAATTCGGCCGAGAAGCTGTATCTTTTCCCGGTTTCGACGCGTCATCAGGTTGTAGCCATGCTCGTCGCAGCGGGTGAAGTGTTTCCGGCGGCGGTGGAACTGCTGGCAGGAGCTGCAGGAATGCGCCTCGAAGCGTTCGATGGCGGAACGAAAAATCCTGGGGTCGAAAACCTGATCCGGATCCAGAGAACAGGCGTTCCCGCCTCAGCGACTTCCGAGCGCCGAGCGTGGGACGATTTGAGCCCGGAAGACCAGCAACTCCACCTGCACGCGCAAAGAGTAGCTCGCGTTCGGGTGGCCAGGATGCGGCTCGATCGCGAAGATGCATGGCGGCGCGGTCTGGCTCAATCGGATATCTACAGCGCCCTCAGGAGAGATATCGAGTCGGCGCGCACTGAATTTCTGCAGAATTTTCTCTCCAGATCAACGACCATGGTGGACTACCTCCATCTTGAGATTCTCCGGAATCTGGCGAATGACGACGATCGTGTTCTCGGCCGCGAATATCCCGGTCCAATGGTATAGAAATGGGCGCAGACGTGAATGGTGAGAAGAAAGCGCAAGGTTTCGCGGGGCACATGGTCGTATCTCTGGCAGCGACCTTGGTAATTGCCGCGCCCTTTGCCTGGCCGGCTGTGCCGGCTCTTTCGCAGCTGGGTGAAGGCATCAGCGCGGCCAACGCTCACAATTTTCCGGTCGCGATCGCGAGATTGCATGGTCTGGCTGAAGCGGAGCCCCGCCTTTCCGATTACGCAACGTACTATCTGGCCAGTTCGGAAGAGCAGACCGGCGATTTCAGCTCTGCGCTCGAGGAACTGGATCGATATCGTTTGAAGCCGATCGCCAATTCGCCGCTGGCCGGCAAGATCTCCTTCATTTACGCGAAGACGCTGCTCGATGAGCGGCAGCCGTCATCGAGCGCGAAAGCTCTGGAAGTTCTCGAATCGGATTACAAAATACTGCCGCAACCGGACGGGGATTTTCTCATGGGCGCGGCGTACGAAGCTTTGAATGAGTCTCAGCAGGCCGCGCTCGCTTATCAGCGTGTCTTCTACTCTTATCCGAACACGCAGACGGCCGCTGATTCCTGGACTGCGCTGGAGCGGCTTCGAGCCTCTCTCGGATCGGACTTTCCGAAACCCACGGCGAAGCAGCAACTCGAGCGCTGCCAGAAATGGCTGGATGCGCGTGAGTATCTGAAAGCGCGGGACGAATACGATCAGCTTTCGAAATCCCTCGAGGACCCGGCGCGGGATGACGCGAAGGTGGGTATCGGCGCCGCCGAGTATCTTTCAGGGGATTACAACGTCGCCCTGCGGTACCTGAGTTATCTGCACGTTGCCCGATCCGAAGCCGATGCCGAGCGTCTCTACTACATCGCCGAAGCAGCGCGCAAACTGGGCGACGATGCGCGCATGATGGACGCGGTGAAAGATCTGGGCGAGCATTATGACAAATCCGTCTGGCGGCTGAAGGGTCTGATCACGGCCGGAAACCGGTACGTGCTCACGAACGATCGTGACAAGTACACTCCGCTTTTCAAGGCGGCGAGCGATACCTTCCCCGCGGATAATTCGACTGCCTATTGCCACTGGAAGGTGACGTGGGACGCCTGGCTTGGAGACAAACCCGACCGTGAGACGCTGCTGAAGCAACAGGTAGAGCGTTATCCGGAGGATACGCGCGCCAGCACAGCACTGTATTTCCTGGGCCGGCTCGCGGAGAAGAACGGCAAGCGTGCTGAAGCCAAAGCGTGGTACGAAGAAGCCAGCGAACGCTTCCCGCACTATTTCTATGGCGTACTTTCGCGGGAGCGCATGCAGCAGCCGGAAATCGCGGAAGCGGCTGCAGACGCTTCCGTTACCGCATGGCTTGGCGGCATTGACTGGCCGGAGGAGAAGGATCTCTCTGCAACGGAAGCGAACTCGGCCACGAAGCTTCGAATCGAAAGGTCGCGCTTATTGACACTCGCCGGCCTGCCGGATTTGTCAGAGGCCGAACTTCGTTTTGGAGCGAAGTCGGGCGTGGAACAGCCGGCTCTGCTGGCCATCGAGCTTGCCCGCACCGCTCCTTCTCCCTTTCGCGCGCTGCGGGTGATGAAGAGCTTCAGCGGAGATTATCTCGCGCTGCCGATCGACAAAGCGCCTCTCCGGTTCTGGCAGATGCTTTTCCCGCTGCCCTACAAAGACGAGGTCTTCCGCAGCGCGCGCGAACATTCACTCGACCCCTATCAGGTGGCGGCGCTCATCAGGCAGGAATCCGAGTTCAATCCGGGCGCGAAATCCCACGCCAACGCCTACGGACTGATGCAGCTGATTCCATCAACGGGCCGCCTGGCTGGCCGGCAGGAAGGCTTTCGGCGAGTACGCACGGCCGCGCTGCTCGATCCCGGCATGAATATCCGTCTGGGCACGGAGTATTTGCGCGCTCAGCTCGACAACTGGAGTGGCGACTGGACTCAGACGCTGGCTGCCTACAACGCAGGTCCGCGCCACGTGCAGGAGTGGCTGAGCTGGGGCGCTTATCGTGAGCCGGCCGAATTCGTCGAGAGCATTCCCTTCAGCGAGACCAGGGAATATGTGCAGGCGGTGCTGCGGAATGCGGACATGTATCGCGCGATTTACGGCCGCGAACATCGAGCTTCCGCGGATATCCCCGACAATTCTGATGTCCCGCCGACGCCGCCGCGTTTGCAGATGGCGGCTGCGTCCACTCACGCGCTCGTTCGGCGCGTGTCCATGACCTCCGCCCGCGAAGGCGGCGCACGTCGCCGC
>DAIDJK010000501.1 GCA_027450225.1 Bryobacterales bacterium
GGCGCGGGCGCATCCACCACGCGTTTCTTCTCCAGCATCGATCCGCCGACCTCCGGCCATCCGAGCGGCGCGTCCGACGTGCGGATCAGCGCCGAAGCGCGATCGAGAAAACGCCGGCTCGAGTCTTTGAAATCCGCCACCGCCCCGTCCACCACCATCAGGCAGAGATCCGGTTTCACGAACCGCAGCACGCTGTTCGATTCGATGATCGCGTTCTCCGCCGAATCGAGGATCTCCCGCACGCGCGGCATGGCTTCGGCCAGTCCGCCGGCCGCCGTTCGCACCCACCAGGATTGCCTCGCGCCCGCCGCAAGATAGCGCGCCGAATCTCTGCCGGACCGCGCTCCCGTTTCGCGGCTGATCGCCACCGGATGCGCCGGGTCCGCGCATTCGCACGGCTCGCCGTCATGCGAGCAGACCCGGTGGCCATATTGCGTGATCTTGATCGCCGTCCAGTTCGCATCCCGGAACGAAGACAGGATATTGCAAACCACGGACGTCTTGCCGATATTCCGTGAATGCCCGCCGACCACGATCAGCATCACTCGGCCCCCCGCCGCTTTCGCGCCAACCGCGACAATACCGCCAGTTGCGCCAGATACTGCTTCAACGGGCGTGCGGGCGTGCCCCAGACCGGCTCGCCAGCGCGCACGATTTTCGAGGTAAGAATTCCCGCCCCGGAGCCGATGATGGCGCGCGATTCGATGCGGGCTTTGTCGCCCACCCCCACCTGCCCGCCGACCACCGCGTAATCGCCAATCGTGACGCCGCCCGCAAGTCCGGTCTGCGCCGCGATCACCACGTGCGCCCCAATACGGCAGTTATGCGCGATGTGCACCTGGTTATCCAGCTTGGTCCCCCTGCCGATCGTCGTCACGCCCAGTGTTGCGCGGTCAATGCAGGTATTGGCGCCGATCTCCACATCGTCTCCGATTTCCACCGTACCCACCTGCGGCACTTTCCTGTACATTCCGTTCACCATCTCGAAGCCGAAGCCATCGGCTCCGATCACCGCGCCGGAGTGCACAATCGCGCGCGCGCCCACGGCAACGCGTTCATACACGGTCACCCGCGGGTGCAGAATGCAGTCTTCGCCAATCCGCGTATCGCGGCCGATGAAACTGCCTTCGCCGATGCGGGTGCGGGGCCCGATCCACGCGCCGCCCCGGATGACTGCGCCGGCGCCGATTTCGGCGGATTCGTCGATGTGCGCGCCGGGTTCCACGATGGCGCCCGGGTGAATGCCTGCGCAGACCGGCTGTGCCGGATAGAGAATCGCCAGAGCTTGCGCGAAATGGGCGCGCGGCGCTTCGGATTCCATCACTGCGCGGCCTTCCGCCCCGAACGCGGGCGGGGCGATCAGGCACCCGGCGCGCGAATTTTCAGCGGCTTCGAAATACTTCGGCGACGCCACGAACGAGATCTGGCGGTCTGTGGCTTCATCGAGCGTGGCCGCGCCCACAATCGTGGTTTTCGGGTCGCCGCGCAGTTTCAGCTTCAGAGCGGACGCCAGTTCTCCCGCCGTGGTTTCAGCCATTCCTCACGATCCTGACACACGCCGCTCCCCGGCGTGTTTTCTTCCGGACCGCCTCCGCGCGGCCCGAACACGCGCGGCGCGATTGAACACGCCGCGCTCCGGCGGATTCAGCCCGGGACGCGCGCAATGGAACTTCTCTTGTAATAACGCTCGCGGGAGAAAACTATGAAGCTCTTCAGCATAACGGCGGGCACAATCGCTCTGGCCGGATTCGCTATTGTTCTTTTTGCCGACACAAAGGTGGACTACAGCCACCATACCGAC
The DNA here is from genome assembly GCA_027450225.1 of Bryobacterales bacterium. Classification (GTDB taxonomy): domain Bacteria; phylum Acidobacteriota; class Terriglobia; order Bryobacterales; family Bryobacteraceae; genus BOG-234. Next base: position 1,802 of record DAIDJK010000501.1, read on the forward strand.
TTCGCGCAGTTTCACACCTATTCGTGGGGACGCGTGCAGGCCGGCGACCAGCTCTGGGCCGGCCGCATCAAACGCGACGTCGATGAGGCGCTGACGAACAAAGGCTGGCAGATGGTTCCATCCGGCGGCCAGGTCACTGTGACCGCATTCGGCCGCACAAAAAATGAACAGACCATGAACACCTTCTACGACGGCTTCGGCGGCGGCTGGTTCTGGGGCGGTTTCGGCGACGACGGCATGGCCACCACCACCACCCAGAACACGGAAGTAGGAACGTTGAACATCGATATGTTCGATACGCAGACGAAGAAGCTGATCTGGCGCGGCCAGAGCAGCAAGACCCTGTCCGGCAATCCCCAGAAAAACGAGAAGAAGCTGCACGACGATATCGAAGATCTGTTCAAGAAATTCCCGCCCAAATCGAACGGCTGAACCTGCGGCGAAAATCACGCTGCGCGTGAACGATGATGGAACGGTATGCTCATCGTTCACGTGCAGATTCATGTGAAGCCGGACCGCATCGAGGATTTCATTCGCGCCAGCAAAGAGAACGCCTCCCACAGCATTCAGGAGCCGGGAATCGAGCGCTTCGATCTGCTCCAGCAGAAGGACGATCCCTCGCGTTTCGTGCTGGTGGAGATTTACCGTTCCGACGATGCTCCTTCAAAGCACCGTGAGACCGCGCATTACGCGAAATGGCGCGATGCCGTCGCAGATATGATGGCCGAGCCGCGAAGCCGCGCGGAATTTCGCAACCTTCATCCCGCCGACGAGAACTGGAACAAGCGCTGAAGTGCGTTTCGAATTCACCTCAGCGGGAAGGATCGTTTTCGCGCCGGGCGCGGTGAAAGAACTGCCGTCCATCGCGGCGGCATTCGGAAAGCGCGCGTTCGTTGTCACAGGCCGGGACAGACTCAGACACGCGGGCACGATCGCGGATCTGGAAGCCAGGGGCCTGGTCTGCGCGCTTTTCCAGGTGGCAGGCGAGCCTTCGATAGAGCTGGTGCGCGAAGGCGCGGCGCTGATGCGCAGCGCGGCGAGCGGCATGGTGATCGCGATTGGCGGCGGCAGCGCGATTGATGCCGGAAAGGCGATTGCGGCCATCGCGGCGAATACCGGCGATGTGCTCGATTACATAGAGGTCATCGGCAACGCGAAGGCGTTCGAGAATGCGCCGCTGCCATTCATCGCCGTTCCTACAACGGCGGGAACGGGATCGGAAGTCACCCGCAATGCCGTCCTCGGATCGAAGCAGCACGGCGTGAAAGCCAGCCTGCGGAGCGCGGCGATGCTGGCGCGCGCGGCGGTAGTCGATCCGGAGTTGACGGTTGCGCTGCCGCCGGCGATTACGGCATCGACCGGGCTGGACGCGCTGACGCAGTTGATCGAGCCGTTCGTGTCCATCCGCGCGAATCCGTTCACCGATGCGTTGTGCCGGGATGCGCTGCCGAAGATTGCGCGCGCGCTGCCGCGGGCGTATGAGAACGGCGCGAACGCCGAAGCCCGCGCCACCATGTCTTACGCCAGTCTGCTTTCAGGACTGGCGCTGGCGAATGCCGGTCTCGGCGTGGTGCACGGATTCGCAGCGGCCATCGGGGGCATGTTCGATGCGCCGCACGGGGCCATCTGCGCGGCGATTCTGCCGGCTGGAATGTCCATGAACATCCGGGCCGGCGCCGGCGATCGATATTCGGAAATCGCGCAGCTAACCACCGGTATTTCCTCCGCGTCCGCGGAAGACGGAGTCAGGTGGGTGAAGGATCTGGCGGCGCGGCTCGCGATTCCGCGGCTGGGGGCGTGGGGCATCGGCGAACAGGATGTCGAGCCGATCGTCGAACGCGCGGCGCGCGCGAGCAGCATGAAAGCCAATCCGGTTCAGTTGAGCCGGGAAGAGTTGGTGGAAGTGCTGCGCGCGGCGCTATGACGTTTTGAGCAGCGGCGTGATGTAGCGCATCACCGTACCGGCCACGATTTCCGCGCCCTGCGCCGTGGGGTGGAGGCCGTCCGCCTGCATCAGGTTCGGATTTCCTCCCACGCCATCGAGCAGAAACGGAATCCGGGCCACGTGGTACTGCTTTGCAAGCTCCACGTACATCTGCTCGAACGAGTGGATGTACTCGGGGCCGTAATTGCGCGGCAGCGTCATGCCGGCGAGCAGGACTTTCGCGCCGGCGCTCTGGAGCGCTTCAATCATCTTCGCCAGATTCTGCTTCGCGTCCGCGATCGGCAGGCCGCGCAAACCGTCGTTGCCGCCGAATTCGAGGATCACGACTTTCGGACGCACCGCGAGAACGGAAGGCAGGCGTTCCACGCCATCGGTCGTCGTGTCGCCGCTCACCCCGAGGTTCACGACGCGGTATTTGTAACCGGCGGCGTTCAGATCGCGCTGCAGATCGTCCGGGAAACTCCTGCCCGGATCGACTCCGAATCCGGCGGACAGGCTGTCGCCAAACGCGGCGATCACCGGGCGCCCATCGTTCGGAGCGGGAACCGGAGCCACGGGAGCTGGCGCGGGCTGATTTGCCGCTTCCGATTCCTGCGGCTGAGGTTGCCGAGCATTTCCGCACGCCCATAATGCAACCGCGGCGGCCGCTGCGAGCATCCACTTGAATGACACTGCCATAATGATGCCAGAATCCCCCGAGGTGACTCGCATTCCCGGTAATCCCATCGTTCAGGTGATCGGACTGACGCGCACGATTCAGACTCCGACGCATCGCGTGGAGATTCTGCGCGGCATCGACCTCGAAATCGAACGCGGGCAATTCGCGGCCATCATGGGTCCTTCGGGCAGCGGAAAAAGTACGCTGCTCGGCCTGCTGGCGGGCCTCGACAACGCAACCAGCGGGCGAATTTTTCTTGACGGCGAAGACATCACGGGGCTTTCCGAAGACCGGATGGCCGAAGTGCGCGGGCGGAAGATCGGTTTCGTGTTCCAGTCCTTCCAGCTGATTCCGACGCTGACGGCGGAAGAGAATGTGCTGCTTCCGGCGGAGCTGGCCGGCGCGGGGCCGGAAGTGACGAAGCGCGGGCGCGAACTGCTGGAACGCGTGGGGCTTGCGGACCGGCTGGATCACTACCCGGTGCAGCTTTCCGGAGGCGAGCAGCAGCGCGTGGCGCTGGCGCGGGCGTTCATCACGCGGCCGCCGATTCTGCTGGCCGATGAGCCGACGGGAAATCTGGACGGCGCGACGGGGCAGCACGTTCTGGAACTGCTGCTCGAACTGAATCGCGGCGAAGGAGCAACGCTGATTCTGGTGACGCACGATCCCGGGCTCGCGGAACATTCCGACCGCATCATCACGCTGCGCGACGGGCTGGTGGTGAGCGACAAATTGTCGCGCGTCGCGTCATCGATCGCGCAGTAACGTGGCCACTCCGAATCCATATCGCACGGCGGCGAAGATCGCGTGGCGGGAAACGCGCGCGAGTTCGGGCCGGTTCATCTTCGTGATTTTCGCGGTGGCGGCGGGCGTGGGAGCGCTGACCGGAGTTCGCGGGTTTTCCCGCGCGTTCCACACGATGCTGGAGCGCGATGCGCGTTCGTTCATGGCGGCGGACCTGACGGTGCGGACATTCGCGCTGCCGACCGAGCCGCAGAAAAGAGTGATGGCGCGGCTCGCAACCGAAGGCGTCGAGCACACACAGGTGACCGAGACGCTTACGATGGCGGCGGCCGGGAGCGGCAATCCGCTGCTGATTTCAGTGAAGGCGATCGATCCGTCGGTGTATCCCTTTTATGGGACGGTGAAGCTGGACCCGCCGCAGGATTTGCGGACGGCGCTGACGCCCGATGCGGTGGCGGTGTCCGATGGCGTGCTGCTGCGGATGGGCGCGCACATCGGAGACACGATTCGCATTGGCGGGCAGCCATATCGCATTGTGGCGCAGGTGACGAACGAGCCGGACCGCATGACCGGCAGTTTGAATGTGGGGCCGCGGGTGATGATGTCGCGCGCCGGGCTGGAGCGCACCGGATTGCTGATTCCGGGCAGCCGCGCGGCGGAGCGGTACCTTTTCAAAGTTCCGCCGAAGATGAACATCCAGCAGGTGCGGGCGCGGCTGAAGCTGGCGTTTCCGGAGAGCCTGATTGCGGACTACACCGAAGCGCATCCGCTGATCGAGCAGGGGCTGCGGCAATCGACTACGTTTCTATCGCTGGTGAGTCTGATTGCGCTGGTGATCGGGTCGCTGGGCGTGGCGACGGCGATTCAGGCGCACTTGCAGCAGCGGATGGATTCGATCGCGATCATGAAGTGCCTGGGTGCGCGATCGAGCCAGGTGCTGCGGATCTATCTGATTCAGACGATCGGGCTGGGTCTGGCCGGAAGCGCGGTGGGAATCGCGCTGGGAAGCCTGGTGCAGATGGCGTTTCCGCTGTTTCTGGAACGCTATTTCCATATCGCGTCGGCGCCGCGATTCGATCTGGTTTCGGCGCTGCAGGGATTGCTGGTGGGGGTGCTGACGGTGCTGCTGTTTACGGTGCCCCCGCTGATGGGGATTCGAAGGATCCGGCCGGCGGTGATTTTCCGGCGCGAGATGGCGGCGCCGCGGGCGTCGTTCGGCGAGTGGTGGAAGCGGGCGGCGGCTTCGGTGATTTCGGCGGCGCTGATTCTGATGTTCGTGGGGCTGCTGGCCGCGTGGCTGAGCGACAATGCGCGAACCGGGCGGTATTTCGCGACCGCAATTGCGGTGGGGATGGCGTCACTGGCGGCGATCGCGTGGATTCTGCTGCGCGGACTGCGGATTCTGAGCCGGCATCTGCCGAGACGCGCGGGTCCGGTGCTGCGGCAGGGGATCGCGAACCTGTACCGACCGGGCAACCATGCGGGCGCGGCGGTGATGGCGCTGGGCGTGGGCGTGATGTTCACGGTGGCGGTGTGGATTGTGCAGCGCGGATTGCTGAGCGACATCGTGCGGACCGCTCCGCCGGGAATGCCGAATGTTTATCTGCTCGACATGACGGCGTCGAATCGGCAGGCGGTTTACGATCTGCTGGCGAAGCAGCCGGGAGTGGAAGGGTCGCCGGAGATTGTAGGCGCGGTATCGGCGCAGATCACGTCGATCGACGGCGCGCCGTTCCGGAGAGAAGGCCTGCGGGGAATCGCGCGGCGGTATTCAAGGACTGTTGCGGTATCGGCAGCCGCGGTGAAGCCGAGATTCACGAACCTGATTGCGGGCGCGTGGTGGGCGCCGGGGGCAAATCCGGCGATGCCGGAATGCTCGGTTGCGGAGGAAGCGGCGAAGATCCTGAATCTCCATGTGGGGTCGGTCATCATGTGGTCGACGCCGATCCGGACTTTTCAGACGCGGGTGGCGGCGATCCACAAGAGCGAAGCGGTGCGGCTGGCGGCGCGCGTGGAGTTCTATATGACGCCGGGCGTGCTGGATGGACTGCCGGCGATTTACTATGGCGGGGTTCGGGCACAGGCGAAGTACGTTCCGGCGATCCAGAAGGCGGTTTACGACAGCTTTCCGACCGTGACGGTGGTGAACATGGCGGAGGTGCTCGACATTATTCAATCCGTGGTGGACCAGATTTCGATGGTGGTGCGGTTCATCTCCGGGTTTTCGATTTTCGCGGGGGCGGTGATTCTGGCGTCGAGCGTGGCGGGGACGCGGTTCCGGCGAATCCGCGAGGTGGTGATTCTGAAGACGCTGGGCGCGACGCGCGGGCGGATTGCGAACATTTTCTCGATCGAGTTTCTGGTGATCGGGCTGGTGGCGGGGCTGATGGGCGGACTGCTGGCGGGCGGATTCGCGTATTTCGTACTGAACGATCTGCTGCGGCCGCAGGCGCGGTTCGACGCGCTGCCGCTGCTGACGTCCGTGGCGGGGACGGCGGCGCTGGCGATCGCAACCGGCTGGCTGGCGAGTTACCGGACGCTGGGGCAGAAACCGCTCGAGATTCTGCGCGACGAATGAAATCGGGTTTGTTTTGTAATTTCGCGGCGATGGCTTTGTTTTTTCGTCCGGCGGCGCTGCTTTTGTCCGGCGCCACGGCGCTGCCTTTATCCGCCGCCTCGGCGCTGCCGATGAACGTGGCCGACGCGCGGGGAAAGAAACCATCGGGCGTGGTGGTGGAGGCGGGCGACGCCGGGCCGGATGGATGGCGCAGGCTGACGATTTCCCGCGCAAAGAAGGGCAGCGTGATCGTGTGGCCGTTCGACGGGCTGGCGGCGAATCCGGACGGTCCGGAGCCGGTGAGCGTTGTGGTGATCGAGCGGGGGGATGAGAAAGCGCTGGCGCATCCGCAGATTGCGGCGGATATCGCGACCGGCGTGGTGCTCGGGCTGGAGTCGCCCGAAGCGGCGGCGTCGCGGACGGGGTTCGAGGCGGGGACGCTCAAGGCCGCTTTCGACGGTCTCGCAAAAACAAAAGACGATTCCGCGCTGGGAGTGGGGCTGCTTTGGGCGAAGCGGCCGGCGGATGCGGTGGACCCGCTGGGGCGCGCGCTGCGGGACCGGGAGCGGCAACTGACGCGCGTGCCATCCGATATTTACGCGGCGGCGATGCTGGACGGTAAAGCGCTGCTCGATGCCGGCAAATACGATGACGCCGCGGTGGCGTATCTGAAGGCGCTGAAGCTGCGGCCTTCCGATCCACTGGCGCGAAAGATGCGGGCCGAAGCGCTGACGAAAGCCGGCAAAGAAGACGCGGCAAGGGAA
>DAIDJK010000502.1 GCA_027450225.1 Bryobacterales bacterium
AGATACGACTCCATCCTCCAGGCATGCAGGATGTCGAGAGAGAATTCCGGAGCGGCGAGCCTGTACTGGCTGACTGGAACCCAGACGGAAGGCGGATCGGCCCAGTCGAGCACGATTCCATGAAAATTCCTGGGCGCGACGCCGATTATGGTGAACTGACCGGCGCCAATGCGGATCGATTGTCCGATGACATCCCGACTGCCACCAAGACGATCGCGCCAGAACGGATAACTGACGACCGCCTCCGGCCGACTTGCCTGATCGCCGAAGAACCGGCCCGCGACCGGATGAATGCCGAGCACGCCGAAATAGCCCGGGCTGACGAGTTCGCCTGAGATCTGATGCGTTCCTGCGCCCTGTCCCGTGATCATCGGGAAACGGAGATACGCGAGCATCCCGGAAAAGACAGTGTTGTGCTCGCGATAAAACTCGAATTCCGGGTAAGACGTGGAAAAGAATTCACCCGGTCTTTTCTGGTCGGCGAAGTAGAGCGAAACCAGCCGGTCCGGGCGGTCGGCCGCGAGGGGTTTCAGTATGGCGGCATCGGCGAAACCGAAGATCGCGATGTTCGCGCCGATCCCGAGAGCGAGCGAGAGCACGGCCACCAGCGTGAATACCGGACTCTTCGCCAGAGCTCTTGTCGAGTACCGGAAATCCTGCAGCACGCCGTACATCGCGGATTCCTTACAGTGGCCGGAAGCCGCTGTCCAGCCGTTCCTTCACCGCATCGTCGTTCAATTCGACGCCGATTCCGGGACGGTCCGTTACCTCGATATAGCCGTCCGAGAGGGGCACTGGCTGCGTCAGTGAGGAGTAGTTCTTATCGGGGTAGTGCGTCCATTCGAGCATCAGCACATTCGGCGCGGTGGCGCAGACGTGCGCGTAAGCCATCGTATTCAGCGGAGTGGCGACGCCGTGCGGCGCGACGGGGACGAAATACAGTTCGGCAAGGTCGGCAATCTTGCGGCCTTCGAGCAGACCGCCGGTTTTCGCGAAATCGGGCTGGATGATGCTGAGCGCCTGCTTTTCGAGATACGGAAGATAGCCGAACCGCGTGTAGATGTTTTCACCGGCTGCGATGGGAACACGCGTCGCATCACGGATTCGCCGCATGGCGTCCACGTTCTCGCTCGGAATCGGTTCCTCCACCCACGTCAGCCGGTACGGCTCAAGCAGATGGCAAAGCTGAATGGCGGATTCGGTGTCGTAGCGCGTGTGGCATTCGAGCATGATGCCGAAATCCCGACCCATGGCTTCACGTACGGACGCCACCAGATTCACGATGTCGTCTGTTTGCGCGTTGTTCAAAGGGATCTGCCAGGCCTTGCCGGGATCCCAGCCTTTGTTGAGCGTCCAGGCGTCCGGCTTGTAATCCATCCCGATTTTGAGCGCTTTCACGCCGGTGGCGGCGGCAAGTATTTTCGCGGTGGGAGCATCCGGCGCGTGCAGGTAAACGGGAATTCGAGTGCGCACGCGTCCGCCGAGCAGGCGGTAAATCGGAACCCCCATGGCTTTTCCGGCGAGATCCCAGAGCGCGATCTCGATGCCGCTGACGGCGCTGAGATACGGACCGCCATTGCCTTTCACGAACACGACGGACGGACCGCCGCCGGGCAGGTGCTGCCAGCCGCGCAGGTCGAAGAGAATGCCTTCGATATCGAGAGGGTCGCGGCCGGCGAGCGCGGGCCCGAGATTGTTGTTGACGATGTACTCCGCGCCGGCGGTGTCGAGAAATTCGCCGGTTCCGGTGAGTCCCTCTTCCGTATAGACACGGACGAAACGGCTGTTGAAGCCGTTGCGCAGACGCACCGCGCGGATCTCGCGAATTTTCAGCTTCGGAATACGCGAAGTGCCCT
>DAIDJK010000503.1 GCA_027450225.1 Bryobacterales bacterium
CATGCAGGTTGGGAACCTTGTCGAGCGCCTGTTTGTAGAAGAAAAAGGCGCTGCGGTACTGCCGCTTCTGCGCGCGCGTATCGGCTACCAGCGCCAGCACGTACGGCGATTCCGGATTCATCTTCTGCATGCGGTCGAAGGTCGCGCGCGCGATGCTCTCGTAAGCTGTGCCCAGTCCATACCAGGCGCGCGCATCCTGGGGCGTCAGCTCCGTCAGCTTCCGGAACTGTGCGGAAGCGTCGTCGAAGCGCCCGCTTTCGGCCAGCGCATCGGCCAGCATGCCGCGGGCGTCGGTGTTCTTCGGGTCCGCCGCCACGGCCTTGTTCAAAGGAACAATGGCTTCAGCCGGCTGGTCGAGACTCAGGCGGGCCGCGCCCAGCGAAAGCAGCGCCGGAAGCAGGTTGGGCTCCGACCGCAGCACGGCTTCGAAGTGCGGGATGGATTCTTTCTCATGCCCGGCCATATGTTCGGCCAGAGCGAGATTCATCAGCAGCCCGGGGTTGCCCGGTTCGGCCTTCACCAGTTCGCGGCAGAGCGGGATTGCCTGCTCGAACTGATGGGCTTCCATGAACTGGCGGGCCCGCTCGGCAATAGAAGCCAGATCGTCCGAAGCAATCGCCCGAAAAACAAAAAGGGCGAGCAGCATAGCTGCCCGCCCCGGTTTTTCGAAGATGGAGAAGGTCACCACTGCGCGCGTAATCCGAACCGGAACTGCCGTTCAGTATAAACGGCGGCCGCGCCCGGAGAGAGCGTGCTGGTGATCTGCATGAACGTAGTGGAGTTCACAGCGGAGCTGGGTCCTCCGAACTTCGGCGTGTTCGACACATTGAAGGCTTCGGCCCGGAACTGCAGCTTGAACCATTCTTTGATGGCGAACTCGCGCGTGAGATCGAGGTCCGAATTGATTACGCCAGGAACTCGAAGGATATTGCGGCCCGAGTTGCCGAACGTGAGCGGGGTGGTAACGGGCGCAAAAGCGGCCGGGTTGTAATAGACGGCTCCCGGGCCGATTCCACCTACGAACGGCACGTTGGACATCACCTGGTTCGCGGTCTGCAGGTTGTCCGGCGCGTTCAGAGCTGAGCCGGGAGCTGTAACGGTGAACGGCGTCCCCGTGAAGGCGGAGAACGTCCCGTTCAGGACCCAGTTGCTCAGGATCGTGGCTGCAAAGCCCTGGTTGGCGAAGGACTGTCCCTTCCCTACCGGCAACTGGTAGACCCAGCCCATCTGGAAGACATGGGTGCGGTCGAAGCCGGCCGTAGCGCGGTTGCGCTGGAATGCGGGACCGTAGTTCCAGTTCACGCTCGCCCAGCCATCGGCGTCCGTATAGTCGATGGCATGCGAATAGGTGTAGGCGCCTTTCAGCAGGAGCCCATGGGCAAACTGCTTGTTGATAGCCACCTGCAACGAGTTGTACTCAGAGCTGAGATAACCGTCCCACATCTGGGTGGGCACGGTTCGTCCATAGGAGGCGTAGTAAGGCAGCCCGGTGGTGCCGGAGCCCGGAAAGCCGGCGTTGATGTCGTAGTCGGCAAGCAGGTGGACCGAATGCTGGCCCACGTAACCGGTCGATAACACGATATCCCCGGGGAGTTGCCGCTCGAGCGTAAAGTTCCAGCTCTGGACATATCCGCGGTGAATGTAGGAATTGGGGCTGCGTTCGCTCACGTTTCCTGGAAGCTGAACGATGCCGGTCGAAATATTCGGCCCCTGCGTATTGGGTACGCCATTGGCAAAGGTGGTTCCCCAGTTGTATCCGTTCGTCGCCTGAAGCGAGCTGTTCACAACCAGCGGGTACCAGCCGCGCAGAGGACGCGAGAACGGAATCGGATCGTAGTTGATGCCGTAGCCGGTGCGAAGTACCGTCTTGTCGTCCAGCCGATAAGCGATGCCGATACGAGGCGAGAACAGCGTGTGGCTCACCGAGATTCCGGCATTCATGGGTACAGTGCCACGTCCGCCCATATAGACGTTGTTGTTGGCCGGGTCGTAGCGTTCGATGCCGTAGCCTGCTCGCGTCATCAGCGGATACAACTCATATCGGAGACCCAGGTTCACAGTCAGTTTGCGGTTCACCTGCCAGCGGTCCCGGACATACCAGCCAAACTGCCATTCGCGGCCGGTGGCGAGGATGTACTGGAGACTCTTGTCCGAGTAATCGGAAAGCCCCAGCAGGAAGGCGGCATAAGCGTTGTACTGGTTGTAAGAGCCGCTCGGGCCAAGCGCGGTTTCCTGGCCGCTGAAATTCAGACCTCCGCGCGGGCCGAAGGTGCCGATTTCCGGCTGCCAGTGGTTCAGGTGGTGACGGACGAGGTCGAAACCGAAGCGGATTTCATGCGCGCCCTTGGTCCACGTGAGATTGTCGCTGTTGGTATAGCTTTCTTCCACGCGGAACAGGGGCATCCAGTTCGGCACGCCGAAGCCGGTATAGCCGCTGATCGCGATATCCGGGAAACCGCTCTGCCGGGGATCGGGACCATTGGTGTTCGGGATTCCGAACTGTTGGCCGTAGTTGGTGCCGTAGTCGTTCGGAAGCACGTGCTGATCCTGGCGCTCGTAACCGGTGACGCTGTCGAATACCATGGTGGAACTGATGGTGCGCGTGTACCCGATGGAAGCGACCTGAACGGTGGTGTCGCCCTTGCCGGGATCGGAGCCGGGCAGGCCGGGGCCGCCGGCTGTGCCGAACACCGCCGTACCGCCGGAAGTGGCCCACATGCGGCCATACTTCACCCAGAGCGAATCCTTGTCGCTGCGGTGCCAGTCGCCTTTGATGTCGATCTGGTTACGGTCAAGCGTGGGGCCGCCGCTGGCGAAGTAGTTGTTGGCGAAGGCGCCGTTGCCCGCATTGGCGGCAGGGTAGTAGCTTTGAATTTTCTGCGCCACCGGACTGATCATGCTCAGTGGAACGATGTTGCCAGCAAACGGCGTGCGACCGCTGCCATTCGCCGCCCCGGTGTACGGGTTGTAGATGATCGCAGGAACAGCGCTGAAATTGCCGCTTTCAAAGGCTGAAGTGGGCACCGTGTAGAATCCCGGGCCGGCCTGGCGCTGGCGGGTGCTGTCGTAGCTGAAGAAGTAGAAGATTTTGTCCTTCTTCACCGGTCCGCCGATGGTGGTGCCGAAATCGTTGTTGATGGAAAGCGGAATCGCCGTACCGGGCGCCTGGAAGTAATTGCGCGCCTTCAGGTGCTGATCGTCATGGAATTCGAAAGCGCTGCCGTGAATATCGTTGGTGCCGGACTTGGTCACAACGGTAATTGCGGAGGAACCGGCCAGGCCCTGCTCGGCGTCGGCTGAACCCGTAGTGATGGAAACGGTCTGGATGGCTTCTTCCGGCGTGACGTAGCCGACATGGTGCGGCAGCCAGACATTGACGCTTTCCGCGCCGTCGATGCGGGTGATGTTGGTTTGCGCGTTACCGCCGTTGACGTTGAGCGCCAGAGCGCGGCCCGGAGTATCGGTAATCGAATTCTGGAACGCGGCGGGAGCGGAACCCGGAACCAGGTTCATCAGCTGCTCATAGTTACGGTAGTAACCGAGCGGAAGACTTTCTATGGTCTTCGCGCCGATGGTCGACTGGGTATCGGCTTTGTCGGTCTGAAGTTCTACGGCGTTGGCCTGAACTTCGACGGTCTGGGACGCTGCGCCTACATCGAGCGACACGTCCACGCGGCCAATCGAATTGGCCGTTACCTCAATGCCTGTTTTTTCGAATGTCTTGAAGCCGGCAGCCGTTACCTTCAGCGAGTAGGAGCCGGGTAAGACGTTGACCAGAGAATAGCGGCCACCGGCATCGGAGACAGTGGACCTGGTTTCGCCCGTGTTGGTGCTCGTAAGAGTGACATTGGCGTTTGGAACCACAGCGCTCGAAGGATCGGAAATGGTTCCGATTACCGAACCATACAGAACCTGAGCATGGGCAGAATTGTTCAGCAAGAGTGGCGCAGATACGATCAGCGCGAGGCTGAATACACGTATCCGCATAAGTTTAGTCTGGCGAGACACCTGTCGCAAATCCCCCTTTGTGATCAGGCCGGTCTCGAACAAAGAGAGGCGGCTAAACGTTTATAGACTGATCCGCGCCGGATGTCAAGCTTACAACTTACGACATAAGTCGTTATTTTCCCGATACAACTTTCGAATGCGATGCTGAAAGGTGAAATGCGGAAATTCGACAGCCTTTCCGAGCGTGAAATTCTCGCGCTCGCGATTTCTCTGGAGGAAGACGACGAGAGGACTTACGCCGATTACGCGGAAGGACTGCGGGAAAACTTTGCCGCTTCCGCGGCGGTATTCGACGGCATGGCGCAGGAAGAGGCGGGCCACCGCCGGCGTCTGATCGAGGCTTACCAGCGGCGATTCGGCAGTCATATCCCGATGATCCGGCGGAATGACGTAAGCGGTTTCATCGAGCGCAAGCCGGCGTGGCTGATCCAGCCGCTGGGCCTTGAGAAGGTGCGCAAGCAGGCGGCGACGATGGAAATCGAAAGCCGGCGGTTCTACGAGCAGGCGGCCAAACGCGCGCAGGACCCGGACACGCGGCAGCTGCTGGACGATCTGGCGAGCGAGGAACGGCACCACGAAGTCCGCGCCGAGGAACTGGAGAAAGAGAAACTGGGGCACAACGCCAAAAAGGAAGAAGACGACGCGAGCCGCCGGCTGTTCGTGCTGCAGATCGTACAACCGGGACTGGCGGGGCTGATGGATGGTTCGGGCTCGACGCTGGCGCCGGTATTCGCGGCGGCGTTCGCGACCAGGCAGAGCCGCGACGCCTTCGTGGTGGGGCTGGCGGCTTCTCTGGGAGCGGGCATCAGCATGGGATTTGCGGAAGCGCTTTCCGACGATGGCAGCCTGACCGGCCGCGGGCACCCGTGGGTACGCGGGCTGATTTGCGGGCTGATGACGGCGCTGGGCGGCATCGGCCATACGCTGCCGTTCCTGATCCCGGAATTCCATATGGCGATGACGGCGGCGGTGGTGATCGTGGTTCTCGAACTGGCCGCGATTTCGTGGATCCGGAACCACTATATGGATACGCCGCCGCTCTCGGCCGCCCTGCAGGTGGGGCTGGGCGGGCTGCTGGTGTTCATCACCGGCATTGTGATCGGCAGTTCGTAAGCGCTCGCGGCTTATTTCCGGGCTGAGATGAGATGGCTCCAGAACTTGCGCATGGTCTCCCAGGCGAAGAGCTGAAGCGGCGAGCCGGCGAAGGCGTGGGCGATGGCGAGCACATCCGTGACATGAAAGCGCGAATCATTCACGACCGCGTAGACGGGTTCGGAATAGTGCGGGCGGAGCTTGTACTTGTAGTGCTCGAGTCCTTTGAAGTTGTAAAGAGGATTGGCGGTGAGGCGCATGAAGCGGAACAGCGAGCGCAGCCAGAGCGGACCGGGCGCGCCGGGCACGAGGCCGCGCGTGGAAAGCGGGACGAGGCCCATGGTGACTTCGCGGACGCCCTCGGCTCCGAAGGTAGTCATGGCGTGGTGCACGAGCAGTTCGCCCGCGCCGAGCGGCGCGCCGCGAGCCCGCGCCCACTGTTCGAGCAGCCAGCCGTTGCGGTTCGGCATGGGGGTGCAGAGAAGGTAAGCGATGATGCGGCCGTCGCGCCGTCCGACGAAGAGACGGCGGTCGGCGAGGTGATTGAAGATATCGGGTTCGATGAGGAAGTGCAGCGGCGGCAGGTGCTTGCTTTCGAGCCACTGCTGGCGAATGGCGCGCAGGGATTCGCTTTCGGCCGGGCTTTCGGCGGCGAGCGGCGCGGGAACTTCCTGAACGATGACGCCTTTGCGGCGCGCGCGGGAAAGCTGGTAGCGAAGAGAAGAGTCTGAAGCGAGGATGGAGTTCCAGTCCATCGGATTCCAGTAAGGCATGGAGCCGATGGCGGCGATGGAGTGGCCGCTCGATGCGCTGATGATGCTGGCGAAGCGCGGGCCGACGTGGAAGTAACAGACCTTCTCGCGATGCTGCGCGGCATCTTCTTCAAACTCGGCGGCGACTTCGCGGATGATGCTGGGGCGGCAGATGGGGCCGCCGGCGGTGACGCGGATGCGATTGCATTTGACGAAGCCGACAACGGCGTCGCGGTCGCGATTGAACCAGTGCCGGATGCCGGGGTTCAGAATCTGGTAGGCGATGGGGTTCCAGCTGTGGGCGAGAACGAGATCGAGCGCGGCGGTATCGACGAGTTCGGCGGCGTCCTCCACAGTTCCAGCGTAATGGGCGAGGTTCGGGCTGGCATGAGGATTGCGGCCGGCAAGACCAGAGTTTGGGCGCATGAACGTGAAATCGTCGACAGAAGCCGCGGAGCTGATTCCGCGCCAGAGCGATCCGGAGAACGAGGAATCGCCGCCCTCGATTTTCGACCGGTTCCTGACGCCGGCGGAGTTGTTCTATGTGCGAAATCACTTCGAGACGCCGCGCATCGACGGGCGGGAATGGCGGCTCACGGTGGAAGGCGGCGCGCGGCGGGTGGAGTTCGACATGACCGCGCTGCGCTCGATGGAGCGCGCGACGCTGACGGCGACGCTCGAATGCGCGGGCAACAGCCGGGCGCTGCTCGAGGAGAAAGCGAAAGGCGTGCAGTGGGCGCTGGGGGCCGTGGGGACGGCGGAGTGGACGGGCGTGTGGCTCGCCGATGTGCTGGAACGCGCGGAGCCGGCGGGCGGGGTGAAGGAAGTGATTCTCGAAGGGGCGGACCGGGGCGCGATCGATGAAGAGCCGAAGACGCCGGGCGAGATTGCGTTCGCGCGCAGCATTCCGCTCGAGAAAGCGCGCGACGTTCTGCTGGCGTGGGCGATGAACGGGGAGGATTTGCCGGAGCGGCACGGATATCCGCTGCGCGCGATCGTGCCTGGGTGGTATGGGATGGCGTCGGTCAAGTGGCTGCGGCGCATGGCGCTGGTGGAGCAGCCGTTTCAGGGCTACTTTCAGACGTTCGAATACAGCCGGTGGGTGGAGATGGCGGGGTATCGGTCGCTTGCGCCGCTGCACGCGGGCGAAGTGAAGGCGGAGATTGCGGCGCCGGCGGCGGGAGAAGCGATCGGCGCGGGAACGACGTACCGGGTTCGTGGCGCGGCGTGGGCTGGCGAATCCGCGATTCAAACGGTGGAAGTGAGCGCGAACGGCGGCGGCGCATGGGACCAGGCTCAATTGCTCGACCGGCCTGCGCGGTATTGCTGGACGCGCTGGCAGTATGACTGGCGAACGCCTTCCGGGCGCGGACGCGCGACGCTGATGGCGCGGGCGCGGGATGCGAGCGGGCGCGTGCAGCCGCTCGAACGAAACAAGCTGGAACGGAGTTACGCGGTGAGCCATGTCCTGCCGGTGGATGTGATGATTACGTGAGTGAAGCCGCTGATTGCGATCCCTGACGATGCTCCGCCCGTGCTGGGGAAGAGCGAGGCGTTCCAGATATTGAAAGACATCGGCGGGATTCGCTATTTCGATTCGCTGCCGCGGGATGAGGCGGAAGTGATCGAGCGGATTGCGGGGGCGCAAGTGGCGATCAACATTCGCTCCTCCTGCCGGTTCACGCGGCGCGTGTTCGAGACTTCGCCGCAGTTGCGCATGGTGAGCATCTGGGGCACCGGGACGGACAACGTGGATCTGGAGGCGGCGCGCGCGCATGGCGTAACGGTGACGAATACGCCGGGAGTGGCGGCGCCTTCGGTAGCGGAACACGGGCTGGCGCTGCTGCTCGCGGTGGCGCACCGGATTACGGGGCAGGATGCGGCGGTGCGGCGGGGCGAATGGCCGCGCGGCGACGCGTTCGTGCTGGCGGGCAAGACGGCGGGAGTGATCGGGCTCGGCGCGATCGGGCTGCGATTCGCGCAACTGGCGCGGGGGATCGGGATGCGGGTGATCGCGTGGACCCTGCACCCGAAACCGGAGACCGGGTTTGCGCATGCGCCGCTCGACCAACTGCTGCGGGAATCGGACGTGATCAGCGTGCATGTGCGGCTTTCGGACGAGACGAAAGGGATGATCGGGGCGCGCGAGTTCAGCCTGATGAAGCCGGGAGCGATCCTGATCAACACGGCGCGCGGGGCGATTGTGGAGGAAGCGGCGCTGATGGAGGCGCTGTCGAAGGGGCGGATCGCCGGGGCGGGACTGGATGTGTTCGCGGCCGAACCGCTGCCGGCGGAGCATCCTTTCATACACATGCCGAATACGGTGCTGACGCCGCATTCGGCCGGCATCACGCCGGAAGCGCTGGCGGCGGGGCTGGAACTGGCGGTGAAGAACGTGCGCGATTTTCTGGCGGGGTCGCCTTCGAATGTGGTCGCCGGAGCGGACGAGT
>DAIDJK010000504.1 GCA_027450225.1 Bryobacterales bacterium
GATCTCAAACCGGTCGTACGGCATGTCGTTGTTGTAAGCGGCGATCACCCAGTCGCGATAGCGCCAGGCGTGTGGATAACGATGATCCTCATCGCTGCCGGTCGAATCGGCGTAGCGCATCACGTCGAGCCATTCACGCCCCCAGCGCTCGCCGTAGCGCGGCGATGCGAGCAGACGGTCCACCACCTTCTCGAATGCGTTGGGCGAACGGTCCGCGACAAAGTCGGCGATTTCTTTTTCGGTGGGCGGCAGCCCGGTCAGATCGAACGTGGCGCGGCGAATCAGCGTGTATTTGTCGGCGGGCGACGCGGGCGCGAGGCCTTTCTTCTCCATCGCGCTGAGCACGAAGGCATCGATCGGGTTGCGGGACCAGTCTTTATTCGAAACGGCGGGCGGTTTCGGATCGGCAAGCGGTTTGAAGGCCCAGAAGTTTTTGTCCGCGTCCGTGATCACGCCGCGCAACGCGACCGGGCGAACGCCGGTACCGCTCAACGCCTGCGTGGCCGATTGTTCCACCGGCGGGGTGGGCGCTCCGGAGGCGACCCATTCGCGAATCGCCGCAATCTTGTCGGCCGAAAGCTTGCCCGGCGGCGGCATTTTGACGGAGCCTTCGTAGCTGAGCGCCTGGAGGATGAGGCTCTTGTCCGGCTCCGCCGCCGTGCCGAAGAAACCGCCGCCCGATGCTTCCTTGAGGCCTTCGGCCGTGGTCAGATCGAGCCCGCCGCTCTTGAGTTTCGCGTTATGGCACCCCTGGCAGTTCTCGACGAAAAGCGGGCGGACGTTCTTCTCGAAGTCCTCCAGCTTGTCACCAGGCTGAGCGGGGCTTTGGGCGGCGAGCGTGAGCGCGCCCGCGGCGAAAACTACGATGATCGGGAACAGGCGCGGCATCGGCATTTACTTTATCGATATAGTCTCAAAATTATACGCCAAAAGCAGCCTTGGCAAAGTACTGTTCCATGCGCCCGGTTCGAGGCGCACGCGATAATCGGTGATTGCCGCTTACGCTCACGATCGATAACGAGGCGCGCGTCCTCACCGTGGAGGAGGATCGCGGCGCGCCAAGGCGAATGCCGCTGTACAGTCCGGAGGCGTTTGAGCTGGTCAGCCGTGAATGGTTGCGGATGGGCTGGGCGCTCGAGCAGTTCTTCACGTTTTCATGGCTCGGCCGGCCCATTTTGCAGCTTCCCGAAGACCTCATCCGGGTGCAGGAAGTGATTTTCGACGTGCAGCCGGACCTGCTCATCGAGACCGGAGTCTGCTGGGGCGGGTCCATGCTGTATCACGCGACACTGTTTGAGGCGATGGGGAAAGGGCGCGTGGTGGGAGTGGATATTCAGATCGGCGCGGAGACGCGGGACGCCGTGGAGGCGAACCGGCTGGCGCGGCGGATTTCGCTGATCGAAGGGGATTCGGCGGCGGCGGCGACGGTGGCGAAGGTTCGCGCGCACGTGCGGGCGGGCGAGCGTGTGATGGTGATTCTCGATTCGCATCACTCGAAAGCGCATGTGGCGAGGGAACTGGAAGCTTACGCGCCGCTGGCGACGCCTGGCGCGTGCATTGTGGCGGCGGATGGCGTGATGCGCGATCTGGCCGATGTTCCGGGCGGCCAGCCGGAATGGACGCACGACAACCCGTTCGAGGCCGCGCGGGAATTCGCCGCGGCGCATCCGGAGTTCGAGCTGCGCGATCCGCAATGGAAGGTGCATCGCGGGCCGCTGCGGAAAGCCGTGACGTACTGGCCCGGCGCGTGGCTGTGGAGGCGGGCATGACCAGCGGGGCGGTTTTCGATCGAGGCATGACGCGGGCGGAAATCGAGCGCGGCATCGCGGAGCTGGGGCCGTGGTTCTATCCGTTCGAACTGGGTGAAGGGCTGCGGACCACGCCGCTGATTCCGCCGCAGGTGGTGGGGATTTTCGAGACGCGGCTCCGGATGGTGAACGCGGCCGTGGAAGCGCATTTCGGAGCGCGGCTGCAGGGCATCGATTGTCTCGACATCGGCTGCCACGAAGGTTTTTACTCGCTCGCGATGGCGAAGCGAGGCGCGCGGGTGACCGGCATCGATGCCCGCGAGGAGAATCTGGAGCGGGCGCGATTCATCGCGCGCGCGGCGGGCGTGGGCAACATCGATTACAGGCCCGGCCGCGTGGAGACGCTTTCGCGCGAGCTCGGGCGCGAGTGGCCTTTGACGCTCTTTCTGGGCGTGCTTTATCACGTGGAAAACCCCATGCTCTGCCTGCGCGAAGTGGCGGCGGTGACAAGTGAGATGTGCGTGA
>DAIDJK010000505.1 GCA_027450225.1 Bryobacterales bacterium
GTCACTGCTTCCAAGCCGACGGCGGGCAAAGCGTATTCGGGGCCGGCGACCGTCATTCCCCCCACACATACGCAGGATCAACCAGACGATGAACGCTAATATGAAGCGGGAGAACAAGATGGCTCTCGACATTCTGAGAGATATCCGGAAGGTGTATTCCGCCCTGAACGCGGAAGAGATCAGAGGCGCGGCGCACCAGGACGTAAACGTCGGGCTCATGGCGTCGAGCGAGGAGGGGTACCGGATGCTCGAGCGCCTGCTGGCTCAGGATTCCTACGGGCCTGAAGCGCGCATGCAGGCGCTGCGGTCCGTGCACCGCGTGGATGGCGATCCGCTCGCGCGATTCGATTTCGTCCTGTGCGAGCCCGGGTTGCCGGTCCCGCAAAACGGATATGAATTCAACCCGGCGAATCCTAAAACGACGGTGGCGGCCGTGGTGCGGGATCACAAGCATATCGATCTGGCGCTGGCGCGGACGTTTCCGGCGCTGCGGAAGCCGGTGGCCGACAGCCTGATTCACCGGGTGGCGCGGGAGAACGCGATGTTCGCGGCGGTGACCGCTCTGCCGAATGTGGTCCCGAGCCTGATCGAACTGCCCTGGGCGGTGGGTGAATTCGCCACCGACACGGCGTTTCTCACCATGAATCAGGTGCGCATGGCCCTGATGATGGCGGCGGCGCATGACCGGCCGGTCGGCTACATGGAGCAGAAGGGCGAGGTGGCGGCCATCGTGGCGGGCGCATTCGGATGGCGGGCGATCGCGCGCGAACTGGTCGGCAAGATTCCTCTGGGCGGCGGTCTGATTCCGAAGGCGGCGGTGGCGTTTGCCGGCAGCTATGTCGTCGGATTGGGCCTTGAAAAGGTGAACCGCACGGGCAGAGCTCTCACACGCGAAGAGAAGCAGGACGCGTATGCCGAAGCGTTTTCGAAGGGACGCGAGGCCGTACGGGATCTCACCGCCGGCCGCGGATGAGATAACTGGAACTCTGCGCGGCGCCGCGACGTTCAAATCGTTAGAATTAAAACGAGAAACGATGATGAACCGGCTCTCAATAGTCTTCACGATCGGCTGTCTGGCGGCGGTGGCGGCCATGGCGGACGTTGTGACTCTCCGCAACGGGCAAACCGTTTACGGAACCTATATCGGCGGCACCGCGCGGCAGATCCAGATGGACATCCGCGGTCAGATTCAGACCTTCGATATCAGCCAGATCCAGTCGATCAGCTTTACCGACGCGGGCAGCCCACAGAGCACTTACGGTCAGAATCCGCAGGGCGGCGGATACAATCAGGGCGCGTACAACCAGAGCGGACCGCAGGGCGCGTACAACCCGGGGGCAGCCTATGGCGGCGCATCCAGCCAGTCGCAGGCTCCTAATCCATCTCCAGCAGCCTATCCGCCTTCCGCGCCGCCGGCGCCGGGACCTGTGGCGGGTGGCATGGGAATCACTCTTCCCGCCGATACGCCGGTGACGGTTCGGATGATCGATTCGGTGGATTCGGAGACGGCGCGCCTCGGCCAGACTTTCAAAGCGAGTCTGGATGAGCCGCTCACGGCCAACGGACAGGTGATCGCGCCGCGCGGAGCGGATGTGCTGACAAAACTGGTGGACGATCAGCAGGCCGGGAAAATTCAAGGCCGGACGGTGCTGAAACTGGCGCTGATGAATATCTCGATCAATGGCCGGCCGGTGGACGTGACGAGCACGGATGTAACTCAGGAGAGCGCATCGCGCGGCTCGAGAAGCGCGAAGGTAATCGGCGGGACGGCTGCGCTCGGCACCATCATCGGCGCGCTGGGCGGCGGCGGCAAGGGCGCGGCGATCGGGGCGGTGTCGGGCGCAGCAGCCGGTGGAGCGGTTCAGGTGCTCACTTCGGGCCAGAAGGTAAAGATCCCCTCTGAAACGCGCCTTACGTTCCGTCTGCAAAATCCGGTTCAGATATGAATCTGTTCCGCGCCGCATTGCTGGTGGCGGCGTGTTCGATGCGGCTGGCGGCCGCGCACAACGAGATCGTGGAAGGAAACCCTTCAAGTCCTGTTCGTGTAGTGATCTATGAAGACCTGCAATGCAGCGATTGCGCGCACTTCCGCGGCATCATGGATCAGCGGCTTCTGCCTCGCTACGGCAGCAGGGTGAAGTTCATCCACCGGGATTTCCCTCTGGGAAAGCATGACTGGGCGCGCGATGCCGCGGTCGCCGGCCGGTGGGTTTACGAGCACGACCATGCGCTCGGCATCATCTACCGGCGCGAAATCATGTCGGAGCAGGACAACATAACTCCGCAGAATCTGAAGCCGTGGCTGGCCGAGTTCGCCGCGCGCAACCAGCTCGATCCGAAAGGCATTGTCGATTCGCTGAACGACCAGCGCCTCACGACGCTTGTAGATGAGGATTATCAGGGCGCCGTGGCCCGCGGAGTAACCAAAGTTCCCACCGTTTATGTGAACGGGCAGGCGTTCGTCGAGAACATCGTTTACGACGACATCGCAAAGGCCATCGATCAGTCGCTGGCCGAATGAGCGCATGAATGCGATCGTGACAGGCGCGAGCCGCGGGATCGGGCGCGCGATCGCCATCGAACTCGCCCACACGCACCGCGTGCTCGGCACTTACAGGGGCAATCTCGAAGCGGCGGAGCGGCTGCGGCGTGAGGCCGGTTGTGAAATAGCCTGCTGCGACATCGCGTCTCGCGAAGATCGCGCGGCGCTGATCGCGAAGGCGCGCGCACTGTTTCCCGATGGGCTTGACCTGCTGGTGAACAACGCCGGCATCGCCCCGCGCGAACGCCGGGACGTGCTCGAAGCCAGCGAAGAAAGCTTCGATGAAGTTCTGGAGACGAATCTCAAGGGCCCGCATCTTCTCACGCAGCTCGCCGCGCGGTGGATGCTCGAGGAACGCCCCCGCGAAAAAGCGCCCGGGCGGATCGTCTTCATCTCCTCGGTTTCGGCTTTCGCCGCCTCCGTGAACCGGGCTGAATACTGCATCTCGAAGGCGGGCGTCAGCATGTCACGCATGGTTTATGCCCAGAGGCTCGCGCCGGAAGGCGTACTGGTTTTCGAGATTCAGCCGGGCGTGATTCGCACGGACATGATCGCGAAAGTGGAGAAGGTTTACGAGGAGCGCATCGCCGGTGGATTGATACCGCAGGGCCGCATGGGAACGCCGGAAGATGTGGCGAAAGCGGTGCGCGCGATCGCCGATGGCTGGCTCGATTACTGCGCGGGCCAGGTGATTCACGCCGATGGCGGCTTCCACCTGCGGGTCTTGTAACGTATACTGCCGTGGGGCGCTTCAGCTCACACGGCTGGCGGCGCGGCGGCGCGGACGCGATATTCTGTAATTTTCCAGTCATTCTCTCCTGAGGTCAATCCGTTTGGCATTGCTTGAAGGTTGTAAGCACGAGCTTGAAATCTCCATCCCCCCGGACGCGGTGGAGGCGGAAACAGAAAAAGTCACGAAGGACTTCCAGCAGCGCGCGAAACTGCCCGGCTTTCGTCCCGGAAAAGCGCCGGCGTCACTGGTGCGGAAGAATTTCGGCGCGGACATCCGGCAGCGCGTGCTCGAAAGCCTGGTACCGAAGTTCTTCGACGAGAAAGTAAAGGAAGAGAATCTTCGAGTAGTGGGTACGCCGGATATCAAGGATGTCCACTTCCACGAAGGCGAGCCTCTGCGGTTCAAGGCCGAATTCGAAGTCTTCCCCGAATTGACGATCTCCGGTTACAAGGGCGTCGAGGTTCCTTACGCCGAGCCCCAGGTGAGCGATGAGGACGTGGCGAAGCGCATCGAAGAAATCCGCGAATCGAAGGCGTCCTACGCAAACGAAGAGCCGCGTCCGCTGGCCGATGGCGACTTCGCCGTGGTCTCGCTCGACAGCCTTTCGGGATCCGAGCAGCCGATTCATTCCGACGAAGTGACGGTCGAAATCGGCGGAGCGGACACCATGCCCGGATTCACCGAGAATCTGCGGGGCGCGTCGCCGGGCGAGGAGAAGGATTTCGACGTCACCTACCCCGAGGATTACGGCCGGGAGAATCTCGCGGGCAAGACGATCCGCTTCCACGTGAACGTGAAGGGCGTGCGGCGCAAGGAACTGCCCGAACTGAACGACGAATTCGCCCAGGATCTGGGCGATTTCCGCAACATGGACGAGCTTCGCGGGGCGGTACGGAAATCGATTTTCGCGCAGAGGGAAACCGAAGCGCAGCGCGCGGCCAAAGACAAACTGGTGGACAAACTGGTGGACGCGAACGAGTTCCCCGTCCCCGAAATTTTCGTCGAACGGCAGATCCAGAACCGCGTCGAGCAGCGGTTACGCGCACTGCAGCAGCAGGGCGTCGATCCGAATTCCTTCAATCTGGATTGGGACCGCATCAAAGAAGCGCAGCGCGACCAGGCGATGCGCGAAGTGAAAGCATCGCTGATTCTCGGCAAGGTGGCCGACGAAGAGGCGATTGTCGCCACGCGCGATGAAGTGGACCGCGAAATCGACCGCATCGCCCGGGAACGCCGGGAGCCTGTCGCGTCGGTGCGGAAGAAGTTGAACGACGACGGCACTGCCGGCCGCATCGCTTCACATATCCAGACGGAAAAGACGCTGAACTTCCTTTTCGAGCACGCGACGAAGACCGCTCCCGAGCCGGAAAGCCCGGGATCCGGGAGCCCCGAGCCCGGAAACCCCGAGTCCGGAAACGAAGCCGTGCCGGAACCCGCGCCTGCCGAGTAATACCCGCGTTTCAGGGTAATATCACCGGGCCGACACCGGTACTTGTATTCCTCGACCCGTACCATCGCAGGAAATTATGCTCAATTTTGCCGGGCGCCTGACAGGCGCACGGGCAGGCCGCGGCGGCGATCGGCGCGGCGCAAAAAGGAGCATAATCGATGCGGCAATCTGGATTTGTGAAGCGCGCGCTCTCGCTGAGCGCAGTGGCTGTTCTGGCGGCCTTTTCTCTCCCGACGCAGACTCTGGCGTCGCCTGGACCTCCGCCCATCCCGGAGACCCCGGAACCGACCTACGAAGCCGTCCTTGCGATCGGCCTCATCGGCATGGGCGCGCTTGCGATGCGGCGGAAGCGTCCGGGGTCGAAAGACGACCGGCAATAGCCTTCTGCTCCACCCGGCGTCAGTAGGTAAATCGTATTTGCAGCTCGAGACGCCGGTTATCGGCCGTCTCGAGAAAGCCTTCGCCGTTCGGCGAGCCAAGGATCTGGTTCGACTGGCCGAACAAGGGCGAGCTGATGTTGCCGATGATCGGTCCGGGATTGTCGTGGTTGAGAAGATTCCGGATCGACATCGCCACAGTCAGGTTGAAACGGCGCTCCGTGGTGGCCTGGCTGAAGAGGCCGCGCCCATTTGCCGGGGGGCCGAGTCCGGCGCCGTTACCGCTGCGCGCGTCGCGTGACGCCACGCCTGAACCGCCGGAGCCTTTTTCCGGACCGAATCCCCATGTTCTGCCGATTCGGAGATTGACCGCATACAGCGCCGGACCGCGTCCATAGTTTCTGGGCACAATGCGCTCACCGGGCGCGGCGTTGGGATCCAGATAGCCGTACGGCGTTTGCACCACGCCGGGGGCCGACGGGCTCAATGCGAATCCCGGCCGCGCGTTGAACAGCGTCGTCGCGTAGATGTCTTCGCCGGAGGTGATGTTGAATGGCGCGCCGCTGCGCAGATCCACCAGCGGATTCAGCCGGATATTCCACCGGAGGTTGATCGTGCCGCCGGCCAGCACGTGGTGGCGGATGTCCGTAGCTGCGGGTCCGTATTCGCCGGCGTAGTTATAGGGATTGGCCGGAAACGTGGCGAGGCCGTCGGTATCGCTCATCGCCTTCGTCCAGACGTAGTAGCCGAAGATCGAGAGCGCCGGGTTCAGCTTCGAATTGACGTTGAAGATCACCTGGTTCTCGTTGAACCGGCCGGAAGAAGTCATCAGCAGGATCGGGCCGTGGCCGGGATACGGGTAGACTCCGGTGCCCGAGGCGCCCGGCGTGTAAGTGCCCGGGAGCGGCGCGTTGATGTCTTCGGAGCGAAGCTGGTGCAGGCCGCGTGAGCCCGTGTAAGTGGCCGCAACCGTCGTGTTGCCGGGAAGTTGCCGCTCCACCGTCGCCGCCGTCTGCATCAGATACGGCGCGCGCAGGTTCGAATCGATTTTCCAGATGCTCTGGCTGGCCGGCCCGCCCAGCGTCGAAACATCCGGGATCTGAGGATAGAAAGTCGGATTCGCCACCACGTATTGCTGCTGGACCACGCCGTTATAACGGTCCGCCGTGATCTGGTTGGCGAGCGCGAACCGGTCATAGAAAACGCCGAAGCCGCCGCGAATCACGGTTTTGCCCCGTCCGGCTTTTCCGCCGCCCGGAGCCCATGCGACCGCTACGCGCGGCGCGAAGTCGCGCCTGTCGTTCAGGTTGGTCTGCCACTCATAACGCAGGCCGAGGCTGAGCGTCAGGTTCGGACGAATTCGCCAGTCGTCGTTGAAAAACGGCGCGATATCCGCCTGATGAGCCGCAACATCCGGATTGCCCGCAGTGATGCTGAATTGCGACGCCCCGGCGCCGAGCGCCCGCGCCGCCGGGCCGAACAGCAGCGTCCGCCGGTATTGCTCGATCGAGGAGATGAAGATCATCACCGGCGCGCCCGAGGGATCGAGCACCGGCTGATTGGCGGCGTTCAACTCCGGCGCAAGGCCACCGGCGAACGTGAAGAGGCCGTTGAAGTTGGTGGTCGAATAGTTATCTTCCGTCTGGCCGCGGGCCCGGATTCCGAAGCGGAAGAAATGGCGCCCATGCAGAACCGACGTGTAGTTCTGGAATTCGTAGTTATGCTGTACGTCGTTCCCCTGCGGTGTGGACGCGCCGCCGCCGTTGAAAGACCCCAGCACCTGAATCTCCGGGCCGGTGTTGTTCGCGTTCGTGGCCAGCGTGGGCCGGAAGTACTGGAATCGCGTTTCATTCACCGTGTTGCCGTGCACCGAGGTTTCGATCGCCTGCGCCGTGTTGAAGGTCATCAGCTGGTGATAGCCGCGCGAAATCAGATCGAAGCTGCCGATTCCCGCATCGGTAATGGCCGCGCGTGTGTAGAGATAGCGCAGTGAAAGCGTGTTGTTCTCGTTGAGCTGATAATCCACATGCGGGCCAACCAGCCAGTGCCGCTGCGGCGTGGACAAAATCGTGGACGCCGGCTGCGGCTGCAGCGCCGAATTGAGCGTCACCACATTCGTGATCGAGCCGTTATCCACCGCCTGCCGCTCGAAATCGAGGGTGAAGGAACTGTGCTTCGTCAACGGCCCGGAGAAGCTGTTCTCCGTCTCCTGCAGCAGGAAAGGCGCTTTCGCCGCGCCATACGGGTTGCGGCTGTTCCACCAGGACGTACCGAGGTTATAACCCACGGAGCCGTGAAATTTGTCCGAGCCCGGCTTGGTGAATATCTCGATGCGGCCGTAACCGAGCTTGTCGTATTCCGGCGAGAAGGGATTGGAGTTCACGCGGATCTCGCGGATCGATTCCTTCGGCGGCAGCTGGCCTCCGCTGAATCCGTCCACGAAGATCGCGTTTCCGCCTGGTCCCGCCGATGGCCCGGCAAGAGCCTGCAGATCGGTGGCGAGGTCCTCCGGATCGTCGGAAAGCGCGTCGAGGTCGTGTCCCGAGAGCACCAGCGCGCCGGCGTTGCTCGCCGGATCCACACTCACGCGCGGCCCTTCGTTCGATTCCACCACCACCTTCTGCGTCTCGATCGCGACGCGCATCTCGATATCGAGCGTGTTGTTGCCCGCGGCCAGCGTGATGGCGATCGGCTGTGCGGTGGTGAGTTGGGGCGCCGATGCGCTGACGCTCACCGGGCCGGCGGCGAGATTGCGGATCGAATACGCGCCGTCGCGCCCCGCCGTCGCCTCCCGCTGGCCATTCGGCCCGATGAGGATGACATGCGCGCCCGGCACCACGGCCCCGGATTGATCCAGAACGCGTCCGGTGAGTGACGCCGTCTGGGCCGATGCCCCGAAGGCCCACAACAGAAAGATGCACACGGCGAGCCCGCGTATCGGTCGCGTCATGAGATGGGTCCATGCTACCGGCCGATGCTTAAAACGAACTGAAGAGCCGCCGTGCGCCCTGGCTAACCCGCTGCCGCCGGCCTCCCGCTGGGCTGTCCCGTTTCTCCGATCACCAGCTTCAGGAATGCGTCGCCCGCGTAGCTGAGCGCTCGTTTGGAAGGCTGAATCAGATGGATCTTCCGCTCCACCGCGATCTCCGGAACCCGGATCGCCACCAGCCGGTTTTCCACGATTTCCTGCTCCACGCACATCCTCGGCAGGAACGCCACGCCCAGATCCTGTTCCACCATCCAACGGATGGTTTCCACCGTCGGCATTTCGATGTTCATGTTCAGGCGCACTCCGTTCTCATGGAACACCCGCAGCACGATTTCGCGGTATGGCGAGAGCACATTGTGGGCAATAAACGTCTCCTCGCTCAATTCCGCCAGCGGTACCTCGGTGCGGCCGGCCAGCCGGTGCCGGCTCGAAACGACGAATGTCAGCGAATCCGTGTAGATCACGTTGCTCCGGATGCGCTCGTCCCGCGGCTCATAGCTGATCACCCCGAGTTCCAGGTTTCCGTCCACAATATCGCCGGGGATACGGCTCGAAAGGCTCCGGCGCACCTGCACCTTGATCCCCGGATACAGCATCCGGTACCGCTGCAAATGGCTGAGAAGATAAAGGGTTGTCGATTCGTTTGCTCCCACTACCAGCCTTCCGGCGGCGTGGTCGCGCAACTCGACGATGGAATCCTGCAATTCCAGCTCGAGATTCTGAAAGCGGCGAGCGTATTCGAGTACCGTACGGCCCGCATCCGTCAGCACGACATCGCGGGCGGACCGGTCCAGCAGTTTCTCCCCAAGCTCGGATTCCAAACGTTGAAGGGCCAGCGAAACGGCGGGCTGCGTACGGCCAAGCTTATCGGCTGCACGCGAAAAACTCCGCTCGGCCGCCACGGTCATAAATACCCGGAGCGTGCTCAGTTCCATGCGCTGATGATAGCGGCGCCGCGACGCTTTGTGAAATTAATTAACATCGCCGCCTAAAGTTTTCATAACCGGAAGCCGATAAAACAGGCATGGTGGTATCCCTCAGGGAACTGCTGGACCCGGGTATCGTCTCCGACGATGAGGCGGTCGAAATCGCCCGGCAGCGCGCCGCCATGCGCGAATCCTTCGGCCCGGAACTGGCTCGTTATGTTGGCGAATACCTGAAATCTCCGCACATTGGCGGCAGCCAGGTGGAACGTGGATTCGCCCTGGTGGAAGCCGTTGTACAACCGGCTCATTACAGGTGGCTCGTCCGAAATGGACTACTCCACGACGACCCTTTTGTCCGTTCCACGGCAACAGACGTTCTCTCGCGCCAGGCGGCGAATCCGGGCTGGATCGAGAAACTGGCCGTCGATGTGGACGACCGCGTCCGCGCCGGATGCATGCAGGCGCTCTGGCGACGGTCGGGCGAGGAGTTCGAAAAGGTGCTTCAGGCCGCCATGCAGGACATCAATGAGGCCGTCGCCGCCAATGCCGCCTATGGGCTGTACCTGATGAGCGGGGAGAGAAATATCGAACCCATCCAGAAGCTCGGCGCCCATCGGATACCGGGCTTTCGGGCCGCAGCTGCCGCTCTCATCGGCCGCCTCGAACCCTCCGTGCGAGGGCAATTGCTGAAGCCGCTCCTCACCGATTCCGATCCCGCGGTTCGCCGTGTTGCATTCCAGACGCTGACCGCAATCAAAAACGCCGCGCAGGCAGCTGAGCCTGCCGCGGCCTGAGGATTCGCGTCAGATGCGTCCCGCGGCAACTCCAGCCACCCTTCCCTAGCCTTCCTCCTGCGCGAATACAATCAAACCCGTACTGCCCTGTAAATTACCTGCTTCGACTTTGTAATTGCGAGACAACGGCTTCCGAAAACGGTTGCTCCTGATCGAAATAGCGGAGCAGCCGGTCCGCCGGCGGACAGCTCGAGCATCCTTCCCAAGTGAACAACTCGAGCAGCACCGGCTTTCGCGCCGGTGGCGAACCGCCTGCGGTCACCACCGCGCAAAAGAAAATAGCAGCCGCGAAATTCGGAAATTTCAACGCGCGTGTCCAGTAGGGCACCGATACGGCACTGTCCGGACGCCGCCGTTTTGATACCCGTCGCGCTACACTGCGGTTGCGATTACGGCTTCCGGCGCGTATTCTGCCGGCTCGTAAACCGGCGTGTAGGAGAACCGTTTCTCCCGCAGGCCGAATTTATGCATCAGCCGGCCCACGTGATCCTGGTCGTAGCGGATGCCGAACTTTCGTTCGATGGCCTCGGCAAGCCGGCCGGTAGTCCACCGGTCCGTGCAAAATCCGTGCGCCAAAGGACCTTCGGCGTACATCGAACGAATTGAATCAACCTGATCGGCTGTCAGACGGCTGGGCCTTCCAGTGGCCTTGCGTTTGCGCATGCCATCCACGCCCTTATGAACAATAGAGCGATGCCAGCGGGATGCGGTGGTGCGGCTCACGCCATAACGGCGCGCCACCTGAGATTGTGAGACACCGTTCAGCAGATCCTGCGCTGCGGCTAAACGGCGAGTTTCCATATCGTCGCGAGTCAGAGAGCTTAGCGGGGCAAGCATTCCTCTCAAAACGCGCGGAATCAGACCAGAGCACCACCAGAATACACTACGAACAGAGCCCGGGTAAATTGTTTCCACCGCGAATTTCAATTAAAAATGCGATCAAAATTTACCCTGGCGGAGTCGAGGCGCTGCGCGGTATTTCGCTCGATATCTTTCCGGGCGAGGTCACCGCTTTGCTCGGCCGCAGCGGCTGCGGCAAGACCACTCTGCTGAACCTCGCCGGCGCCATGGACTTTCCCACATCGGGTTCGGTCGAAATCGCCGGCCAGTTCACCTCCGCCATGAAGGACGCTGCCCTCACCGCGCTCCGGCGCAACTCGATTGGGTTCGTTTTCCAATTTTTCCAGCTCCTGCCTGCCTTGAGCGCGCTTGAAAACGTCGAACTGCCGCTGCTTCTCGCCGGTGTAAAGAACTCGGTCGCCATTGCGCGCGAACGCCTTGCGTGGGTTGGTCTGGTGGAAAAGGCGGCGTCGCTTCCCGGCCAGCTTTCCGGCGGCCAGATGCAGCGCGTCGCCATCGCCCGCGCGCTGGCCCACGATCCGCAGATTCTGATCGCGGACGAACCCACCGGCAATCTCGATAACGCCAGCGGCGAAGACGTCCTGCGCCTCATCCGGAGAGCCGCCCGCGATTTCAACGCCGCCGTCGTCGTGGCTACCCACAGCGCCGAAGCCGCCGCCATCGCGGACGTTCGCGTCCGTCTCCGCGACGGCGCAATCGAGAGCCTCGAGCGCGAAGAGGCGCGGTGCTGAAGCTGTTTCGCCGGCTCATTCTCAGGCCTTTGGCAGCCGATCCCGCCCGCACTGTCCTTACGCTCATTTCCATTGCGCTCGGCGTAGCCGTTGTCATCGCAATCGAGCTTGCGGGTGACGCCGCGACGGGTTCGTTTCAGTCATCTCTCGCCACGCTTGCCGGAAAAGTCGATTACCAGATCACCGCGAACGGAGGCGTGGATGAAAAACTGCTTGCGAAGCTCGCCGCGCTCCCCATCGATGCAACGTTTCAGCCCGCCATCGAGCAGCCCGTCGTTATCCCCGGCCTTGGGACCACCATGCTTTACGGCGTTGACCTGATCGGCTCCGGCGCCGCGGACGCGAATACCGCGGCTCGCGATTTCTCCGTCCGGTCACTCGAAACGTTTGCCGTCGCGTCGAGCGAACTTGCCGCGCGTTTCCACTGGCGCGAAGGCGAACACATTACACTGCGCGGCCGTGGCGGCTCCGCCGATTTCCGGCTCGAAAAGATCGCAGCCGACAAAAACACCGGCTGGATCGCCATCGATATCGCCGAAGCCCAGAAGCTGCTCGATATGTATGGCCGCATCGACCGCATCGATGCCTT
>DAIDJK010000506.1 GCA_027450225.1 Bryobacterales bacterium
ACGCTGTAAACTGGCAGCCATGAATCGAAGACGGCTGCTCAAGTCCGCGGGAGCGCTCGCGCTCGGAGGAGGCCTCGCGCCGCGCAGCGCTCCCGCGCAAACTTCGGAGTTCAAAGGGCGGCTGCGTCCAGGTCTCGTCGCCTACTCATTTCGCGGATCTCTTGCGGCGAAAAAAATGACGTACGAAGACCTGATCCGCTATGCGGCGGATCTCGGATTCGAAGGCCTCGATACCACCGTCTACTGGTTTCCCGATACTTCGGATCAGTTCCTCGCCGGCCTTCGGCGCACGGCTTACAGGAACGGCATCTCTCTCTACAGCGCCGCCGTGCGCGTGCGCCTTTGCCAGCCGACGCCCGAACTGCGTGACGCCGAAGTCGAGAACGCGAAGAAGTGGATCGACGTTGCGTATAAGCTCGGCGCTTCGCACGTCCGCGTCTTCGGCGGGCAGGTTCCGAAAGGCGTTTCCGAAGATCAGGCCATCGAATGGGCCGCGGAAGTCCTCAAGCGCGCCGCCGATTACTCCGGGCCCAAAGGAATCTTCATCGGCGTGGAAGACGACGGCGGTTTGAGCGCCAACGCCAGGCCGACCATCGCCATCATCCGCAAAGCCGATTCTCCGTGGGCGGGCATGAATCTCGATTCCGGCAACTTCCCCAGAGATGGCTATGCACAGGTGGAGATGAGCCTGCCCTACGCCGTCTCCACCCACATCAAAGCGCACATCTCCACCCCCGACGGCGCAAAAGAGAAAGCCGACTGGGACCGGCTCTTTGCCATGCTGGCGAAATCCGGATATCGCGGATTCGTGTCGCTGGAATACGAAGAGAGCGATCCGGACACGGCTGTTCCGCGCCTCGCGCCTGAACTGATTCGCGCCGCCCGCAAATACTCCGCCTGACGGTCAGGTTTCAGAAGACAGACTGCTCGCGCTGTGATCCCGCGCCGGATCGAGCCACGCCACATTCTGCGACGGCGCATCGGCGAACCGCCGCAAGCCGGTGTCCCGAATCGCGGAATCGGGCACTTTCACAAGCGGCGTATACCGGGGATGATGCGATTCCTTCCAGGGATCGTTCCGCGCCGCGTTGTAGCAGCAGATCATCGACCATCGCGGATTCTCCGACCGGTTCTGATCCGACCGGTGCAGCAGATTGCAATCGAAGAACAGCACATCGCCGGGGTCCATCTCCACATACACCAGCGGCAGCCGTTCGAGCGCTTTCTCCACGCGCTCCTTGTCCGCGCCCGCCTGGTCTCCGGTCAGCACATGGTTGATGCGCCCCAGCCGGTGCGAACGTTCAATCACCTGCAGGCAGCCGTTCTCTCTGGTGGCCGGGTCCACCGCGATGAACGCGCTCGTCAGCAGCGGAAACAGCACCCCGTTCTCATACCAGTAGCCGTAATCCTGATGCCACGCCCACGCGCCGCCCACCCGCGCGTCCTTCATGATCATCTTCGAGTGGTAATGGTAGACCTCGCCTTCCAGCAGCCCCTCCGCCGAGTTCACGATCGATTCGCAGCGCGCGAACATGCCGTAAAGCGAATCGCCCGGATGGTTCCACAGCGAAAGCCGCACCTGCCCGCCTTCGCCGTCCCGCCGCCCGAAGGAGTGGTCGTCGAGAGCTTTGTCTTCCTTCGCAGCGCGCCGCAATAAGCCGATCTCTTCGGCGTCGAACATGCCGCGCGCCAGAACGAAACCGCGCTCGCCGTACTCGCGAATCTGCGTCGAATTCACAGGTCCGGATGCCATGAACGAATTCTACGCCCGAACTCTCAGCTCGCGCAGCAGCGCGGCCGATTGGGTATAGGCCTCGCGTACCCAGTCGACAATCTTCTCCGGTTCCGGCGAATATTCAAGCTCAATGCTCACTGTCTCATCGAATCCGGTATCGCGCAGCGCGGAAAGGTAGCGCGGAAAATCCACGCAGCCGCGCCCCGGCGGAAGATCGCCATGCTTCTTCCCATCGCAATCGGAAAGATGCGCGTGCGCAATGCGTCCGGAAAGCTGCGCCAGCGCCTGCGGCGGATCGTGCGCCAGTTCCAGATGCGAAATGTCCACGTTGGCCCGCACCGCCGAGTGCCCAACATCCCGCAGAAACCGGTCCATCTTGTCCACGCTGTTCACGATCGAAAGATCAAACGGCTCGAGTTCCAGCGCAACCTCCAGATTCATTGCGTCCGCGTATTCACCCAGCGCCCGCACTTCCTCCACTGCCCAGCGCCACTGATCGCGCGGCGGAATCACCTCCTGCTGCCAGATGTATTCGCCGAGCACCAGCAGCAGATTTCTCGCGTCC
>DAIDJK010000507.1 GCA_027450225.1 Bryobacterales bacterium
GGTCTACGACCACACCTTGTGGGCAATTGAGAACGGCGTTCGCGGCCAGGCCACCGTCGCCTGAGTAACGGCCGCTGGCAGCACACGAGCCATAATCGTTGCCCGTTCCGGCGAATGTGCTGATGACGCCTTCCGATGATACCTTTCGTATTCGGTGATTGTAAGTATCGGCAATGAAAAGATTGCCCGCGGAATCCAAAGCCAAACCAATCGGATAATTCAGGTGTACGGCAGTTGCTGGACCAGGAACGTCAACCGGCTCACCAGGAACTTTATAAGGGGCTCCGGCGATGGTACTAATTGTATAAGACTGTTGGGCCTGACAAAACCCAGCCAGGAGCAACAACCCAAAGTACGAATAAGAACGGCGAGTGACGCGGTGCAGTTCGCAACGCATGATTGATTCTACTCAGGATGAGGAAATCTTTCTCCGAACTCTGCGGCGCGAATGTAAGGTAACTCTCTTCCCGTACAACATACCGGGTGCATTTCAGATAATATCCGCGAAAGACTTCCGCAGCTTGTAGAACCACGCGTGTCCCACCAGGAACGCCGCGATTCCCACCACCGTCACCCACCCCAGCGCCCGCCAGTCCGGCGCCGAATGTTCCAGCAGGATCGCCCGATAACCTCGCACCAGCACATAAACCGGATTCTTCTGCAGCAGCGCCGCAGCCGCTTTGGGCAGCGACGTTTCCGGATAGCAGATGGGCGTAATGAAGAACCAGATAGTAAGCAGGAACCCGTTCACCTGCGCCAGGTCCCTTACGAACACGCCCAGCGCCGCCAGAAACCAGCACACGCCCGCGGTGAATAAAATCTGGGGCACAATCAGCGCCGGCAGATACAACAGCGTCACCGGAACCGAATGCCGGATGATCACCAGCGCCAGCACGAACAACAACACTCCGAATGTCTCCGTCACCAGACCCGCCGCCACCAGATTCACCGGCAGCGTCTCCACCGGAAACACCAGCTTCTTGATGAAGTTCCTGTGTTCCACCATCACCGTCGGCGCGCGCCCCACCGCTTCGCTGAACGCCAGCCACGGCAGCATGCCGGCAAGAAAGTAGAGCGCGAACCCGGCGCGGCTCGGATCGTTGCCGAATCGCGAATTCAGCACCATCCCGAACACGAAGAAGTAAGTCAGCATCAGCAGCAGCGGATTCAGCAGCGCCCAGAAGGCCCCCGCGAACGACCCGCTGTACCGGCTCAGCACATCGCGCCGCACCAGCGTCCGGATCAGCGCCCGGTTGCGCCATATCGACTGCATCGGCAGCGTGAGCGCCCTGCCCACGCCGCGCGCCAGCCGCCTCCTCGCGATAGCCCGCCAGCTCGTCACGCGCGAGCCGCGCAATTCCGCTTCGCCGGACTCGCTCACGTTCACGTCGATTTCAACGAACGGCCAGCCCTGCGTGTAGAACCACGCCACGTTCTCGCGCATCACCGAAACGTAGACCGAATATTCGCCCGGCTCCGGCGGCAGCGCAACAGACACGCTGCGCCCCTGTGTCTGCTCCGGCGCGAGATCCAGCGGCGCCCGCTCGCCATCCACCACCAGCGTTCCTGTCGGTTCGTCGAAAAGGTGATAGCCGAGCGCCCAGCCGTCTTCCGGGAGCCAGAGTTCGGGTCCGCGGTTCACCAGTTCCGCGCGCACGTTCAGCCGCGCGCCATCCAGCTTCACTTCAATGTCACGAAATCCCGCGCTCATCGGTGAATGCTCACTGGTAGAGCCACTCGGGCCAGCGATTCCGCACCGGACCGGTCTTCCGCCCCAGCGCGTAAATGCCGTCCCCGCGCAGATTCTTCATCAGCTCGTAGCGATCCAGCAGATGCTCGATCCACCCAAACTCCGGATGCGGCTCTTCAAGAAACTCACCCGTCTCCAGCCGAACCGTTTCAAACCCCGCATCGCTCAACAGATGCTGAACCTCCATCGGCGCGTATTCGCGGTTGTGCCGCGCTTCAGGCTCTTCATCCGCCTTCCGCGGGCGAATGTATGCGGGAAAAAACGAAGGATGATACCCGAGCAGCATGGCCGATACCGCGCGGTTCGAAATGATGTTCGGCGTCGTGATCACCAAGTGGCCGCCCGGTTTCAGCACCCGGTTGATCTCGCTCATCATCGCCATCGGATCGTTCGCCAGATGCTCCAGCAGTTCGCAGCAGAGCACCGTGTCGAACGCTGCATCCGGGTACGGAAACGCGTCGCGCTCGGCGTCGAAGTGGTCGATTTCGCATTCGAACGTGCGGCCGTCCTGCGATGCCACCGTCTTGTGGTCTACGCGTCCAACAGGTCCGTAGTAACAGCCCCGCACGCGGCCATAGCCAAGCTCGAATTTCAGCGCCGGCGTGATCTGCATGTACGCGCCCATTTCGAGCACCGCCATCCCCTCATCGCCGCGCGGAACCATCTCCAGCGTGTGGATGAAGCGGTCTTTGTGCCGCGCCGCATAAGCCCGGCCCTCCGGCGAAACCCAGCTTTCCACGGCCTCGGCCGAAATCGGCTGCACCTCGCCGTCCGGCGCCGGCGATTCCGCTGCAGCGGCAGGAATCGCGGAGGAATCCGCGGGCGGCGCCGCCCCGGGTCTTCCCGCCACGCAGGCCAGAAACTCCGCATACTCCCGCGCAACTTTCTTCCAGTTGCATTCGCGCTCCACCCATCTCTTCGCGCGTTCCCCCATCGCGCGCGCCAGGTCCGGCCGCGAGACCAGGATATTCAGGCTCTCCAGAATCAGCTCTTCTTCGCCGCGCCCAACGGGAACCTTCAGGCAGATATCGTCCGGCAGTTCGCTGAAAGCTCCGGTATCGCTCACGATCACCGCGCGTCCCAGCCCCAGTGCCCGCTGCAGGCTGCCAGAGGTCTCGCCCACCGTGGGATAACGCAGGTTCAGGATCACGTCGCACGCCGCCATGTAATCGACGAATTTCCCGATGGGCGTGAACCCCAGCACCCGGACATGTTCCTGCAACCCGAGCGTGCGGATCGTCTGCTCCACCGCAAACTCCGGATGCGGCTCCCCCACCAGCACCATTCGCGCGCGGGGTTCCAGTTTCACCAGCCGCCGCATCGCCCGCAGCGATTCCGCAATGCGCTTGTACGGTTTGATGTGTCCGAACGCGCCGATCAGAATGTCCGTTTCCGCCACGCCCAGTTCTGCGCGCGCGCCGTTGCGGTTTGCCGCCGGAATCCACGCGCCATGCTGCACGGTTCTTATCGGGCCGGCGAAGCCCTGCTCGCGCATGCGCTCTTCCACGAAATGGCTGTGCGCCACCAGGCCGCAGCTCGCCTCCAGCAGCCGCCGCGTCATCGCCAGCCCTTCGTAATCCGGCCCCACCTCGAGCCTTCGCGCCCGCAGCGCGCGTTCCAGCGCCTGCGCGCCGCCGTTGTATTCGCATTCGGCGACATACGCGTCCCAATCCCCGCGCCGGATCGTCACATCAGCAATCAGATGGTGCAAGTTCGCTTCATGCATCACCACCACGCCCGGATGCCGCAGCGCCGTGTCATACACGAAATCATGCCAGGGATTGTTGCCGATGTGATAAAGCGCGATATCGAAAGCCGCCGGATCGAATTTCTTCTCCGCGCAATCGAAGACGGTCACCTGCGCGAAGTTCGCAAGCTCGCCCGCCAGCGCTTCCGAATAGTCCGCGATGCCTGTCTTTGCGGGCGGCATCGGCGAAAAAAACGCGATGCGCAGCGGCGTCAGCGAACGAGCTCCATCGAGAAGAGCCCCATCGACAGCGGCACCTTGATCAGCAGCGGCGTGCGCGCCGCGTCGCGCGCAAAGTACATCTCGAACTTCAAAGTCGAGACCGGCCCGGTCATGGTGCAGATCATCTCATCCGACTGCTCCTGTTTCCCGCCGATCAGGATCACGGGGGCGCCCGCGTAAGTCATCGACGCGTTGTAGAGTGGCCCGAAAAGAACCTGCTGCGCCGGTGGAACACGCCCCTGCCCGAGTTCACGCCGCGTGAAGTACAGGAAGCTCAGCGCGTCTTTCAGGCACGGAGGCGCGGCGAATTCGCTCTTTCCACCGCCATCGATGGTCAGCCGCGTCACTTTGCCGTCCACGATGGTTTCGCCCTCCATGGTTTTCCTTCTGCCGTGCGCCGATGTTCTGTCGAACGAGAGTGAGCAAAGGTCTCCGGTCGCAATGGAGCTGTAGTGATCGACCACATCGAAGCCCGGTATGCTGGCGTTCAGCGAGAGCTGGAATGTCCAGTTCGCGCCCTGCCGGCGTGCGCTCATGTGCCCGTCTCCCAGGCTCAAACCGCTCGGCCAGTTGACGGTGTACGTCAGTTCCTCATCGCCGAACGGAAATCCAGTGGGCGCCACGGTCGCAGCCGAAGCCGAAAGCGCGAACAATGCGATGCCGCTCAGGACGGCCAGTGACAGCTTCATGCCTGTGGAGCAACTGCAGCCACCGGATCCAGCCGCGCAGCGGCAAAATCCTCGACCACATCCTTATAGACGTCCAGCGTCGCCGAAGCGCTGGCTCTCCAGTTGAATCGGGCTGCGTTTTTCAATCCCAACCGTTCCCGGCGCGTTCGGTGCTCCGTATCCAGCAGTATGTCCGCCATGGCCCTCGCCATCTCCGCCGTTCGCTCGGGATTGAACAGCACCACCGCGCCATCTCCCACTTCGTGCAGCGCCGAAGTATCCGAGCACGCCACCGCGCGCCCGCACGCCTGCGCCTCGAGCACAGGGAGCCCGAAACCTTCATAAAGCGAAGGAAAAACGAAACACTCGCACGCATTGTACAAGTCCAGCAGCTCGGAGTCTTCCACGAATCCGGTGAAATGAATGCGCCCGGCGAAGCCGGATTCGGCAGCCGCCTGGCGAACCTTGTGTCCGAACCACGTATCCTTGCCCGTCAGCACCAGGTGGTGGTCCAGCTTCGGATGCTGAGTTATCAATTGCGCAAATGCTTCGATCAGCCGGATATGATTCTTGCGCGGCTGC
>DAIDJK010000508.1 GCA_027450225.1 Bryobacterales bacterium
TCGGAAGGAATGCCGGCAAGCGCGGTATAGAGCGCCATCTTGCCGATGGGAATGCCCATGCCTCCTGCGCCCTGATCGCCAAGCCCGAGAATTCGCTCGCCGTCGCTGACAACGATGCACTTCACCTGATCGTAGCGGGGATGCGAAAAAATCTGATCGAGCCGATCGCGGTTGGGATAGCTAACGAAAAGCCCGCGGGGTTTATGCCAGATTTCACTGAAACGCTGGCAGCCTTCGCCCACCGCCGGGGTGTAAACGATGGGCAGCGTTTGCTGAATATTGCGGACAATCAGACCGTAAAAAAGCGTTTCGTTGGCGTCCTGCAGGTCGCGCATGAACGTGTAGCGGGCAAACGCCGAAGTCTGGTTTTCGAAGGCTTTCCGGCGGCGGGCGATCTGGTCATCGAGGGTGCCGATATGGGGTGGCAGAAGGCCGTGGAGAGCGAAGATGTCGCGCTCGTGTTCGCTGAAGGCGGTGCCTTTGTTCAAACGGGGATCGTTCAGGAGATCGTAGCCGGTGAGCCGGGTGAGGACAGCGCCGTTCGCCCCGGCCGTCGGATGTTCAGAGCTCATCAGGCGGACAGGACCGGCGATCCAGCAGACATCCACTTTCCGTCAACATATTCGCAATCCGGCCGGTATGAAGTCCGGCGATACTCTTCAACCGGCGCAACTACCGCAGCGGACTTATTTTCCCACGCTACAGCGTCTGCAAGGTGACAGTTCCCGCATTGCATGGCTGCGCGAGCCGGGGTGGCGGCAAACGCATAATAATCAAATGCGCATCGCTTCGGTAAATGCGGGACTGCCGCGCCAGATCGAGACGCCGACCGGAAACGTGCTGACCAGCATTTTCAAAACGCCGGTCGCGGGCCGGGTCGCAGTGCGTGGGCACAACATCGAAGGCGACCGGCAATCAGACCTGACGGTCCATGGAGGACCTTACAAGGCTGTCTACTGCTATTCAGAAGAGCATTACGCGTACTGGCGCGGAGAATTGCCGGATTACGAGCTCACTCCAGGGAATTTCGGCGAAAATCTGACCACGAACGGGCTCGATGAGAGCGAAGTGTGTATCGGGGACCGGTTCCGCGCCGGTTCGGCGATCCTGCAGGTGACTCAGCCCCGGATGCCGTGCTTCAAACTCGGAATCCGGTTTGGCCGCGCGGATATGGTGAAGCGCTTCTGGCTGAGCGGGCGTTCCGGAATCTATTTCTCGATCGTCGAGGAAGGCGACATCGCGGCGGGCGACCCGATGGAGTTTCTGGGGGGCGAACCGGAGCGAATCAGCATCGCGGATGTGGTGGCGCTTTACCGGGGAACGAAGATCGATGCGGAACTGCGCGACAAGGCGCTTCGCGCGCCGCTGTTCGGAAGCTGGAAGCGGGAACTGCGGGAGCGGCTGTTCTGAATGCAGATCTGGTGGTTGTGGCGAGTGCTGGCTTCGATTGGCGTTTCGGAAAAAACCGGGGCGCAAGTCAGAGGCGGCGCCCGTGGCAGTACCCCGGCCGTGGCGCCCACGGACCCTCTGGTTTGACAAGCGTCCCTGCCTTCGATAGATTGAGTCGTTTCAAGATCGGCTTCGCAACGATCATTACGATACAAGGCCAGGCAGCCCTGTGACCCACCCGTTCCGAGTTCCGCTCCTATGCATCTTCGTCTCCGGCTGTTTGCTCGCCGATATCCCTGGGGGGGCCGGCAAAGCTGAACTGGTTCGAGTCTGCGGCAAGTGCCACTCGGTAGAGCAGGCCACTTCGTTGCACGAGAGCCGCTCGGCATGGGAAGACGAAATAGGGAAGATGGCCGGAATGGGAGCGCAGGGGACCGACGAGGATTTCAATGCGATTCTCGGCTACCTGGCGCGGAATTTTGGCCCGGAAAAACCGAAGCCAGTCAACGTCAATACCGCAGATGCCGTGGAGTTGGAGTCGTCGCTGGAAATGACCAAATCGGCAGCGGCGGCGGTTATCGCGTACCGGACGCAGCATGGCGGCGTGAAATCGGTTGACGAGCTGGAAAGAATTCCCGGCGTGGACGCGAAGAAAATCGAATCGATGAAGGCGAGGATCACGTTCTAAATGCGAAAGACAATCGCCGCAGGCATATTCTGCGCCGCTTCCGCCCTGCTGGTGCTCGGCGCCGACTGGGCCAGCCAGAGCGGCAACCCACAGCGCGACGGCTGGGCCCGCAATGAGCGCGACCTGGTGAAAGACAAAATCCCCGACCTGAAGCTCCTCTATAAGACGCATCTCGACAACAAAGCCGTGGGGCTCGATGCGCTCACCTCGCCGATTGTGATCGGGAACCTGATCACCTATCGCGGCTTCAAGGAGATGCTGTTCGTGGGCGGCAGTTCCGACAACGCCTACTCGATTGACGCCGATCTCAACCGCATTCTCTGGAAGACGCACTTCAACGTAAGCGGGAAGTATCCGCCGCCAACGCCCGGGTGCCCGGGCGGCCTGACGGGCGCGATTGCGATGTCGGGAACGAGCGGGGAGATGCGATTCGGGATGGGGCGCGGCCGTGGACGGGGACCGGGGCGTGGCCGCGGGCCGCAGATGCCGCGCATCTTCGGGGGCGGCTTCGGCGGCAATCCCAGTATCTTTGCGGTCAGCTCGGACGGATTTTTGCGGATCGTGCGCGAATCCGATGGCGATCAAACCGCCACTCCTGCATTCCAGTTCGTTCCCGCGGGCGCGAAGGTGAGCAGTCTGAATGTCAACGGGACAACGGTCTATGCGGCGACGGTGGATGGGTGCGGCGGCACGGCCAACGGCATCTACGCGGTCGATTTTGCAAAGGAACCGCAAAGCGTGGTTTCCTTTGTGACGAACGGCAGCGGCCCGGCGGGGATGGGCGGTACAGCCGCGAGTGAGAAGAACGGGATCATCGCCATGATTCCCGACGGACATGGCGACGTGGCCGGCGATTACAGCGATACGGTTGTGGAACTCGCGCCCGACACGCTGCAGGTGAAGGATTATTTCACGCCGCAGGGCAACGCGCCCGCTGTCCACAAGGGCCTGCCGGCTCCGGGCGTTACGCCCGCGGTGTTCAGCTGGAACGGCAAGGAACTGATCGCCGCGGCGGGACGCGATGGCAGAATCTACCTTCTCGATTCGTCATCGCCCGGCGGCAGCGACCATCACACGCCGCTCGATCGCAGCGAGCCGGTGGCTTCCCCCGATTCGAACTACTCGGGAAGTGGACTGTGGGGCAATTTCGCGACATGGCTCGATGAAGATACGAATACGCGCTGGCTCTACGCATCGCTGTGGGGCCCGGTGAACGCGTCGTCGAAATTCGCCAGTGCGAACGGCGATGCCACGCATGGCTCGATTGTGGCGTTCAAAGTGGAAGACCGTAACGGAAGCCCGGTGCTTACGCCCGCGTGGACTTCCGGCGACATTATCACGCCCGCGCCGCCGGTGACTACGAACGGGCTTGTATTCGTGCTCTCGAGCGGCGAATCGGCGCGCACGGCGAAGGAAAGCGGCAAGCCATATTCCGTATCGGAGCGAGAGAAGATGGCCAGCCACGCCACGCTTTATGTCCTCGATGGCGCCACGGGCAAGCAGCTTTTCTCTTCGGGCAACGATGTGAACACGTTTTCGCACCGGAGCGGGATCGCGATCGCCAACAGCCGCGTCTACTTCACCACGCACGACAGCACGGTTTACTGTTACGGATTCCCGGCGCTCGAGCCGCAATTGACGGAGCGCTGAGGAGGAACGAATTCATGATCAGATTTCGCTATATCGCCATTGCAGCGCTCTGTTGTGGACTGCTGCCCGCCGCCGACTGGCTCACTGACGGCGGCAACATGTACCGAACGAATTTCCAGCCCGACGAGCACACGCTGACGCGCGACAACGTGAAGGGCATGAAGATCCTCTGGAAGCTGAAGCTCGGCGGACAACCGCGCGAGATGCATTCCCTGTTTCCGGTGCTGATCGTCGACAAACTGCGCACGCCCTCCGGCGAGAAGCAGGTGGCGATCGAAGCGGGAGTTTCCGATGACCTCTGGGCGATCGACGTGGAAACGGGCCGGGTCCTCTGGCAGAAGCACTTCGAATATCCGCCGGTGACCGAAGGCCGCGGTCTGCGCGCGGGCGACCCGCTGTGCCCGGGCGGCCAGACTTCGACGCCCATTATCGGGCCCGAAGACGCCAGCGGCAAGCGCAACGTTTACGCGCTCGATGGCCATGGCGACCTCCACACGCTGAACGCCGCCGACGGAGAAGACGTGCAGCCGCCCTACAAATACGGCTTCGGCAATGAGAAATCCTATTCGCTGAACATGTGGAATTCGATCATGTTCACCACGACGTCGCAGGGCTGCAACGGCAACCCCAATCAGGTCTGGGCCGTTGATGTGAAAGATCCGTCGCATCACGTGATGACGTTCAACCCCGGCAGCGGCGGGCTTTGGGGGCGAGCGGGAGCGGCGATCGATTCCACGGGTACCGCCTGGGCTCCTACCGGCGACGGGTATTATGAGCCGGAAAACCATCGTTACGGCAACGGGCTGATCGGCGTTCATGTGGAAGGCGACAAGCTGGCGCTGAAAGACTGGTACATTCCCTCCAACTGGTTCTGGCTGCGCAAGCGCGATCTGGATATGCAGGTGACGCCGGCCATTTTCCCTTACAAGGGCAAGGAATTGATGGTGACCGGCAGCAAGGAATGCCGCGTGTATCTTCTGGATACCGCGAACGCCGGCGGAGATAATCATCAGACGCCGCTTTACCGCACGCCGCTCATGTGCAATGCCGAAGTGAACTTTGCTTCAGCCGGAATCTGGGGTGAAATGGCCAGCTGGCAGGACGCCAAAGGTACCCGCTGGGTGCTGACGCCGTTCTGGGGCGCGGTTCACCCGGATTTCAAAGTCCCGGTGACCTACGGGCCGGTGACGAACGGAGCCGTAGTGGCATTCAAAGTGGAGGATAAAGACGGGAAGACCGTACTGACGCCTGCGTGGATGTCGCGCGATATGAATCGCGCCGAGCCGCCCGTGGTCGCCAACGGCGTTGTTTACGCGTACGGCAATGGAGAGAATACGGAACAGGCTTATCCCGACCGCGGTCTTTTCGACGACAGCGCGACGCGCATCCGGAACTCCACGCACGCCACTCTCTACGCGCTCGACGCGGAAACCGGCAAGGAACTCTATTCGAGCGGCGATCAGATCACGTCGTTCAACCACTTCAGCGGTCTCTCGATCGCCAACGGGCGGGTTTATATCGGCACGTTCGACGGCATGTTGT
Organism: Bryobacterales bacterium; assembly: GCA_027450225.1. GTDB lineage: Bacteria > Acidobacteriota > Terriglobia > Bryobacterales > Bryobacteraceae > BOG-234. The sequence goes on from DAIDJK010000508.1 coordinate 5,270, forward strand.
ATTGCTTCGGCCTGCCGTCGGAGAAGTCGTCCGGCCAGGGGAAATCGGAATGAGCGATATCAATCAGGCGACGCAACACGCATTTCCGGCGCTGCATAACGCGATGTGGCCGGGACTGGTCGGCAAAGGTCCGGATTCGGAGCCGCCGATCGACCTCGATACGATGCTCGATCTGACGGCCCGGGCCGAAGTGGATGGCGTTCGCTTCGACGGGGCCGATCTTTTTCTTTCGCTGCCGCACACCGATATCGATTCGAGCGACGACGAACTGAAGCGGCTGGCGGACAAACTGACTTCGAGGAACCTGCGAGCAGGCTCACTGGTGGCCCCCGTCTGGCCGCCCACGGGCGGCGGTTCCGCGATGGGGAACGAGGAAGAACGCGGCCGCTTTCTGACGCAGGTGCGCAAAGCCTGCAGGATCGGGCAGAAGCTGCGCGAACTTGGGATCCGTCAATACGGAGTGATTCGGATCGATTCGGCGACGGGCGTCTCCGAATGGGCCGCCGATCCCGCTGGAAACACAAGGCGGATCGCCGACACGTTTTCCCAGGCGTGCGACATCGCGGAGGATTTCGGGGAGCGGCTCGCGGCGGAGGGCGAAATCTGCTGGGGCGGCATGCACAGCTGGCGCCGGAACGTCGAGCTGCTCGAAATGGTGGGCCGGCCGAAGACGCTGGGATTTCAGGCTGACATGGCGCATACGATGCTCTTCACGATGGGCTACAATGCGCCGGAAGATCGCCTGCTGCCGGATAATTTCGACTGGTCGAAGCGCGATGAACTCTCGGCCGCTTACAGGAAAATGGCGGACGCGCTGCGTCCGTGGACGATCGATTTCCATGTGGCGCAGAACGACGGCACGGTGAAGGGCGCGGGATCGCATGACAAGACCGGCCGCCACTGCCCGCCGAAGGATCCGAACGGCCGCCTCGATGTGGTCCGGGATTCCGGCGCCTGGCTGCGCGATGAAAATGGGAATCCGACGCGCGCCTTCCAGCATATTTGCTGGGATGGCTGCATGTTCCCGAACTCGATGATGCTCGACCAGAGTACGTGGAACGACGTTCTGCGAACCATGATCTCTGTACGGAACGCGCACGGCTGGGATGCGGCGGACGCGCAGGCGGGGGCCCGATGAAGAAGAAGCTGAATATCGGGGTGGTCGGCTGCGGCTTTATGGGCCGTACGCACTCGAATGCATTCCTCCAGGCGCCGCGGTTCTTCGATCTTCCGCTCGAGCCTGTGCTGGCGCGGATATGCTCGCGGAATCGCGAGCGCGCCGAGAAGTTCGCGGCGAACTGGGGATATCAGGGTATTGAGACGGACTGGCGGAAACTGGTCGAATCCCGGGATATCGATGTGATCGATATCGCAAGTCCGAACGATACCCACGCCGAGATCGCGATTGCGGCCGCCAAAGCCGGCAAACCAGTCCTCTGCGAGAAGCCGCTCGGACGTAACGCGGGCGAATCGGAATCGATCGTGAAAGCGGCGGAAGAAGCCGGCGTGCCGACCATGGTCTGGTACAACTATCGCCGCGTTCCGGCGGTCACGATGGCCAAGCAGATCGTGGATGAGGGCAAGCTGGGCCGCATTTTCCACTACCGAACCGTCTTTCTGCAGGACTGGACCATCTCGGCCGACCTTCCGCAGGGCGGCGACGCGCTGTGGCGGCTGGACGTAAACGTGGCGGGCAGCGGCGTGACGGGCGATCTCCTGGCGCATAACATCGATACGGCAATGTGGCTGAATGGTCCGATCGACGAAGTGGTCGCGATGACGGAAACCTTCATCAAGACGCGCAAGCACAATCTCACCGGGAAGCAAGAGCCAGTAGGCATCGATGACGCGAGCGCGTTTCTGGCCCGTTTCCGCAATGGCTCCCTCGCCACATTCGAAGCGACGCGGTACGCGCGCGGCCACAAGGCGCTTTATACCCTCGAGATCAACGGCGAACGCGCTTCAATCGCCTGGGATCTCCACGACCTGCACCGGCTCGAATACTTCGACCACCGCGACGAAGGCAGACTACGGGGCTGGCGCAGCATCCACGTGACGGACAGCGACCATCCGTACATGAACCACTGGTGGGTGCCGGGCCTGCAAATCGGCTATGAGCACACATTCGTTCACCAGGCGGCCGATTTTATCAGCGCGCTCGGGGAAAACAGGAAGGCCTCGCCCGATTTCGCCGAGGCTCTCAACACGGATTACGTTACCAGCGCCGTGCTGGAGTCGGCGAAATCCAGAAGCTGGGTCAAGGTGAAGGCGCGCACCGGGACGGCCAGCGCGTAGAGTATCCCTCGATGAGATTATTCATTGGCACATCTATCCTCGCTGCTTTGGCATGCGTTGCGGTGGCGCAGCGGGGCGGCCCGCCGGTTCAACCTTTTGCGGAAACGGGCTTCCGGCAGATCTTCGATGGCAAGTCGCTGGCCGGCTGGGACTGCGATCCGGATTTCTGGCGCGCAGAGGATGGCGCCATCATCGGCCAGACGACTCGGGAGCACCAGCCGAAGCAGAACATTTTCTGCATCTGGAAAGGCGGCCAGCCTGGGAATTTCGAGTTGAAACTCGAGTACCGGCTGACGGGCGTGAACAACGGCAACAGCGGCATCCAATACCGCAGCGTGGAACTGCCCAACGTGGCCAGATGGGTGATGAAGGGCTACCAGTTCGATATCGATCTCGCACAACGCTACACCGGCCAGATTTACGAAGAACGCGGCCGGACTTTTCTGGCCTTGCGAGGCCAGATCTCCTACGTTCCGAACGGCGGCAAAGTCGGATCGATCGGATCGGTAGGAGACGATGCGAGGCTCAAATCGCTGATCCGGGACAATGACTGGAACGAGGTTCACATCATCGCGCGCGGCAACACTCTCATTCAAATGCTGAACGGCCGGGTGATGAGTGAACTGGTGGATGACGACGAGGCGAACCGGAAGATGGAAGGCGAAATCGGTATCCAGCTTCATCGGCTGCCGAACTGCGCGATGAAGATGGAGGTCCGCAACATCCGGCTGAAAACGTTTTAGCCGGCCGGTTTTCCACACGAACCCCATGTCCACGATCAAGGCAGTCGCGGATTTGGCGGGCGTCTCCGTCGGAACCGTTTCCCATGTGATGACCGGGTCCGTACCGGTGAGCGAGCCGTTGCGGACGCGCGTTCTTGCCGCGATTCGGGAACTCGACTATCACCCGAACCATATCGCGCGCAGCCTGAAAACCAGCCGCACCCGTACGCTGGGGATCATTGTCCCGGACCTGACAATTCCGTTTTTCCCGCAGGTGATCCGGGGCGCGGAAACCGCCGCCCGCGAACATGGCTACACGCTGATCGCCGTAAATTCCGATGACAGCGGCCCCAGGCAGAAAGAATTGCTTTCTATTCTGCGATCGCAGCGGGCGGAAGGCATTCTGCTGGCCGTAGCGGCGGGGCCGGCTCCGGTAGGACAGATCACTCGAATGGTACAGGCGGGAATCCCGGTGGTTTGTGTGGATCGCATTCCGGATCGCCTGGTCGCGGACTCGGTGTCGGTGCAGGATTCGCAGGCGGCGCAGATTGCGGTCGAACACCTGATCGAGATGGGATATCGCCGGATTGCGCTGGCTATGGGGCCGCTGGCCCTGAAGAACGAACGGCGCCGCCTGCTGGGGTATCGCCGGGCGCTGCGGCAGGCGCAAATTGCGCTCGAACGCAGCCTCATCTGGCCGGGGAACCTCAATACGGCGGATGTCGCGGCCTCGTGCCTCGAGTGCTTCCAGCACCGAAAACCCGACGCCGTTTTCGCTACAAATGCTCCAACGGGGCTCGGGGTGCTCCGGGCTTTCCGGGACTTGAAGCTCCGAACCCCCGAAGACGTCGGCTTCGTGACCTTCGATGAACTGAGCGTGGACGATCTTTTCTCGCCTGCCGTGACCACCGTTGTACAACCGGCGTTCGATATTGGCTTTCGCGCGGCGGAGATTCTGCTGGAGCGGATCGCGCAGCCGGAACTGCCCCGGGATCCGATCAGTGTGCGGCTGCCGGCGTCTCTGCGCGTGCGGGATACGTCCAGAAGCCGCGTTGAACCGTGTTGCGCCACTCAGAACTGAGGTCCGGAAACGGAGCAAACGGCGCCCAGTGGCGAAGCAGGGTCCATTTCTGTCACCATGTAGTTTCAATCTAAATGTTGCGTTTTGAAACCGCGGGAGAGTCCCACGGCGAGTGCCTCGTCGCGACTCTGACCGGACTTCCAGCCGGGATTCCCGTCGCACAGGAAGCAATCGACCACGAACTATGGCGCCGCCAGCAGGGCTACGGCCGGGGCGGACGCATGAAAATCGAGACGGACCGCGCGCATTTCGTCGCCGGCGTGCGTCACGGCAGAACGATCGGCTCGCCGATCGCGATGCTGATTGCGAATGCGGACTGGAAGAACTGGACCGA
>DAIDJK010000509.1 GCA_027450225.1 Bryobacterales bacterium
CACCACCCCATCCACCGCCAGTTTGCTCGTCCCGCGCGTAAGCGCCTCGGCGATTGTCGGATAGATCTTCATGGAGGGAAAATCCTTTGCCCGCTCGCGGCTGAGATCTCCTTCACCGACCTGATCGACATACAGGGAAACCAGATCCATCGCCGGGTAATGGTGCGCCCCGTGCCAGCCATAACCATAAAGAAAACGATCCACGATGTGCTGTGCATGCGAATACTTCCGGTGAGTGGTTATGATGGCGGCAAGCTGAGGACGAGACTTGCTCATAAAGTTGCTCCATTATATGGCTGTTCTGGCCGCTGCGCCGGCGTGGCTGGCGCTCGCGCCCGGCGCGTATGCGCAAACCGTTTCGGACCGCGCTCGCGCCCTGCAGAATCGCGCCCTGGTTTTCGACGGACACGTTCACGCGGTGGACCGCGTCTTCTATCACGGCGGCGATATCGGCGAACGAAAACCCGATGGCCAGTTCGATCTTCCGCGCGCCCGCGAAGGCGGGCTGAAGGCGCTGTTCTTCTCCGTCTTCATCACCGAAGATTATTACCCCAGCCGTTTTGAAACGAAGCAGGCGCTCCGCATGGTCGATACCGCGCTTGCGCAGATCGCGAAAAATGGCGCGGCCATCGAACTCGCGCGCAACGCGGATGAGATCGAGCGCGCCGTGGCCCGCGGCAAAATGGCCGCCGTACTCGATATCGAAGGCAGCGTGGATCTGGATGGCGACCTTGCCGTCATCCGTGAATTCCATCGCCTTGGCGTGCGGTCAATTCAACTCGCCGCGCACAACTGGGCCAACAATTATGCCGACGCCTGCTGTTCCCCGCCCAAATGGCATGGGCTTACGGCTCACGGCCGCGAAGTGATCCACGAACTCAACCGGCTGGGCATGGTCATCAACGTTTCGCATGCGTCGGACGACGCCGTCTCTCAGACGATCGACGCCAGTTCCGCGCCCGTCGTCGCAACCCACAGCGGCATGCGCTTCTACAACGACATTCCGCGCAACATGCCGGACTGGCTGATGAAGAAACTCGCGGCAAAGGGCGGCGTGATCGGCTTTCAGATCGGCAACGACTTTCATAACCGCCGCGCCTTCGAATACCGGACACAGCACGCGGGCAAGGCTTTCTGGGATACCCAGGCGATTCTCGATCGCGGAACGAAGCTCAGCATCTATAGCATCGACCGCCTCGTTGCGCCGCAGTTCCCGATGGTCCCGCCGCCGCTGCCCGATCAACTCCGCATGAGCGTGGACGACTGGGTCGCCGTAGTGGATCGCGCCATCTCGATCGTGGGCGAAGACCACGTCGCCCTCGGCAGCGACTTCGACGGCGGCCCTCCGCTGCCGCTCGGCATGCGTGATGTGCGGGACCTGCCCATGATTACCGACGCCATGCTGCGCCGCGGCTATTCGGAAGAGCGTATCCGCAAGTTTCTCGGCGGCAACCTGCTTCGAGTCTTCCGGCAGATTGCTCATTAACGGTGGCCCGATTTCACCCGTCCCGCCGCGGATGATAATGGCGCTCGCAGTCATCAGCGATCCAGTCGCCGGCGGGAACCAATCGGAGAAATGATCCCCGCCTGGCGCGCATTGTCTGTTGGCGCCTCTATCGGCAACCATTTCATCGACAGGAGGAATCCATGTTTCGATTCAGAGCCATCAGGCGGCTGGCGCTTTGCGCCGCTTCCATCGCCGCGGCGGGCATCCTGGCCGCATCGGCGGAAGGCCAGCAGGCGCTTTCCTTTTTCAAGTCCATTCCGAATGGCGTGCCGCTCCCGAACAGCAGCGGAGCTTCGCAAACGTGGAGTTCCACCGGAAGCATCGATCAGACCGGGCCTTTCTTTCAGAGCATGGGTACGAACGGAAGGAGTTGCGCCACGTGTCACCAGCCTTCCGACGGAATGTCCATCTCCGCCACAAGCGTGGCGCTGCGCTTTCTGCTTACGCAAGGCAGTGATCCGCTTTTCGTCCCCGTTGACGGTTCCAATTGCGACCACAACATCGACCTTTCCACCTTTCGCGGCAAGCAGGCCGCTTACAGTCTTCTAATCACCCGCGGGCTTATCCGCATTGCCAACCCGGTCCCGCCGAACGCGGATTATCAGGTTGTAAGTGTCGTTAACCCATACGGCTGCAATGAATCCAATGTGATCTCGGCCTATCGCCGCCCGCTGCCCGCAACCAACCTGCGCTTTCTGAGCGCTGTCATGTGGGACGGCCGTGAATCCACGCCGCTCACCGGTACGCAAAAAATTGGCTACGCGAACTATGCGTCCGCCCTTCAGCAGGATCTTGCGCATCAGGCAGTGGATGCGACAACTGGGCACGCCCAGGGCGACGGAACCCGGCCCACTACCGCTGAGCAGCAGCAGATCGTCGATTTCGAGATGGGGTTGACCACCGCCCAAGCCTTCTCCTGGCGCGCGGGACCACTGAACGCAAACGGCGCGCAAGGTGGCGTCGCGCCGCTGCTCACTCAGCCATTCTTCATCAGCATCAACTCCAGCGTGAATTTCCTGGTGCCGCAGATGGAGATGCCCGGAGGCCAGGTTATCCCAGGCGACGGCAAGTTCTCGTCCTCCATCTTCAACGCCTACGACTCCTGGGCGGCGTTGCCTCCAGGCGATTTGCGGGCTTCCATTGCGCGTGGTGAAGCAATCTTCAATTCGAGAGCCATCAACATCACGGGAGTCGCCGGCCTGAACGACGACATCTCGGCGGGCGGACTGGTTGCCGGTGGCATCCCGGTGCTGCACGGAACCTGCGGAACCTGTCACGATACGCCTGCGGTCGGCAACCACTCCTTTGCCACGCCCTTGAATATCGGCGCGGGCGATCCTGATCCTTCAAGTCCTTCGACGAACCAGGGGGGACTCGATATCAGCTACCTGCCAAAGATCACCATTTGCAGGACCGATCCGTCGTCCGGCGCGGTTACCAACAACTGCAGGACCACCACCGATCTGGGCCAGGCGCTGATCGACGGGAAATTCGATCACGCGGGCAAGATCAAAGGCCCCATCCTGCGCGGTCTTGCGGCCCGGGCGCCCTACTTCCACAACGGTTCTGCCCAGTCTCTTCTGGACGTGGTTCGCTTCTACGAAAAACGATTCGGACTGGCGTTGACGAAACAGGACGAATCGGATCTGGTCGCTTTCCTGAGCGCTCTTTAACCGGCCATACTTAGCGGCTCAGGTCAACAGCTGCATAAGTCGAAAGTTCAGAGATCGTGAACTCCGTTGCGCCATCGGCCGAAGTTACATCGGACAGTTTCGATTGTGGCGCGTCAAACGCCATCAGCCGCCGCACCGGCCACGCGCCCAGCAGTCGCACCCGCAAGCCTTCCACCGGTTTGCCCGAGTAGTTCAGTAGATGGAGCCGCTGGTGGTTGGCGTCGCCCGTAAGCCGCACGATAACAACTTCGCTTCCATAAATCCTCACCAGCCGCTTGTCGTCTCCCAGTTGCGAACGGATTTTGTGCGCCAGAAAGTCTGGATTCGCCGCCTCGCCGCGAGGATACTCCGGCGCCCCGAGCCGCACATTCAGATCGAGCCCCGCATCAGGCCTCTGAACCACGCGATAAAGCAGATTGCGCCGCGTCAGCAGGTTCATCAGCTCGCCGCTCTCCTGCGATCCGTCGTCGATCACGCCGATGTTCGCCAGTCCGGTATCGCCCGCCGCGGGTAGTTTCTCGAGAAAGGCGATCATGCGGTGAAAGCTGTCCGCGGCTGCCCCCGCTGCACTCACCATCGCCTTCGCGCCATAAGCAAAGGCTTCCGCGCAGGCAAGCGCGCCGGCGCCGGCATCGCTTCCCACGTCGTAGAAGTAGGTGCTGCCTGGCGCGCGGAGCATCTGCCAGCCGTTGCCGTCAATCCATGGGCTTCGGCTGGCCGAAGCTTCATTCACGCGATATTCCACCCTCGGCGTCGGCAAAGTTAC
>DAIDJK010000510.1 GCA_027450225.1 Bryobacterales bacterium
ATCGATCGCCAGGCCGATCGTCCGGGCTCCCGCATCCGCACCAAGCTCGTCTTCGGCGCCCTGCTGCTCAGCCTGATGCCCGTGTTCTTCATGGTCTTCTTCAGCGTCTATGTGCGGAGCGCGACCCTGCAGCGCTGGTTCTCCCGCCCCACCGAACACGAACTGGTCGATCTCACCACCATCGCCGTCTCGCTCGACCGGGAAGTCCGCGCGGCGGCTCGCGCCAATGCCGAGTTGCTTGCCTCCGGGGCTGTCGGCCGTGTTTATAATAATGACCAGGTTGCCGCGTTCTGCCGGGCTCATGGTCTGACCGCGGCCATTGTTTCCCGCGGTCAGCAGCGCCTCGCCGGCTGGGGGACGCTTCCCAAACCGGCCGACCAGCACTTCGTCACAGTGTCTGTCCCCGCCGCTGCCGGAACCACCGTTACGGTGGCGCTCCCGGTCCCGCTCGACATTTTTACCGAACGAACCCAAATTGAGAAATTCCACCGTGAATTCAATCAGTTAAGTGACCAGCGGAAGCTCATCCGGCACAATTACCTGCAGCTCCTCACGCTCATCGCCTTCTTCGTCCTTTTCGTCGCCACCTGGCTCGCGCAGTTCCTTGCACGTCAGATCAGTGGTCCCATTTCGGCGCTTCTTCATGCCGCCGAGGAAGTCAGCCGCGGCAATCTTTCGTATCGCGTGAACGTCAGCGCCGTGGACGAGCTCGCCCGCCTCGTCGAAGGCTTCAACCGCATGACGGCCGACCTTGAAGCCAACCGCGCCGAACTCGAATCCCGCCGCCGCTTCACCGAAGCCATCCTGGAGAGCATTCCCACCGGCGTCATCTCGGCCGATTCCCTCGGCAATATCGAGCGCGTCAACAAAGCCCTCGAAGAGATGTTTCCGGACAAGGACGTCCGCTCCGCCACGCGCCTCGACAACATCTTTCCCCGCGAGGACGCCGCCGAAATCCGCTATCTCATCAACCGCGCCCGCCGCACCGGCATCGCCACCCGCCAGCTCGAAATCCGCGCCACCCAGAAAACGCTGCATTTGTCGGTCACCGTCGCCGCCATTCGCGGTGGCCGCAATTCGGCTTTCGTCGTCCTCATCGAGGACACCAGCGATCTTCTTAAAGCCCAGAAAACCGCCGCCTGGAGCGAGGTCGCGCGCCGCGTCGCGCACGAAATCCGCAATCCGCTCACCCCCATCACGCTCAGCGCGGAGCGCGTCATCCGCCAGGCCAATCGTACGCTGCTCCCGCCCGCCACCGATCAGGCTCTCCGCGAATGCGCCGCCACTATCCTCGACGAGATCAATTCCGTCAAGCGCCTGGTCGATGAGTTCTCCCAGTTCGCGCGCCTGCCCGCGGCCGTTCCGGTCCCTTGCGATATCAACGACCCCGTCTCGAGCGGCCTCGGCGTTTTCGAAGGCCGCCTCGACGGTATCTCGCTCACCGTCGACCTCGCGCCGGATCTGCCCCGCGTCCTCATCGATCCCGAACAGATCAAACGCGTGGTCGTCAATCTCGTCGATAACGCCGCCGAAGCCATGGCGGATTCGCCTTCCCCGGAACTCCACGTCCGCACCCGCGCCGGAGACTCCGATTGTGTCGAAATCATCGTTACCGATACCGGCGCCGGCATCACGCCGGAACAAAAGGAGAAGCTCTTCCTGCCCTACTTCTCCACCAAAGGCCGCGGCACCGGTCTCGGCCTCGCCATCGTCAGTCACATCCTTCAGGAACACAAAGCAAGCATCCGCGTCGAGGACAATAAGCCGTGTGGGGCCATATTCGTCGTCGAGATTCCCTCGGCGATGGAAGAACGCGTTGCCCTCAATGACGCGGCCCCGCTCACAAGCGCTGTTTCATGAAGAATCCCAGAGTTCTCATCGTGGATGACGAGCCCGGCATCCGCCAGTCGCTCAGCGCCGTGCTCGGCGACGAGGAATTCGAAGTGGAAGCCGTCGAAAGCGGCGAAACCTGTCTCTCCTCGCTCGCCCGTTCCCTCTTTGAAGTCGTTTTGCTCGACGTCTGGCTTCCCGGCATCGATGGCATCGAGACGCTCAGCCGCATCCAGTCCATACCCGCGGCCGATCGTCCCGTCGTCGTCATGATCTCCGGCCACGGCACCATCGAAACCGCTGTCCGGGCCACCCGCCTCGGCGCCTTCGACTTCCTCGAGAAGCCGCTCTCGATCGAACGCATTCTGCTCGTCATCCGCAACGCCATCGAGCATCGCCGGCTCCGGCTCGAGAACGACCAGCTGCGCGAATCCTCCACCGGCCGCCACGAAATCGTGGGCGACAGCGTCCCCATGAAAGCGCTCCGCCAGCAGCTCGCGCTCATGGCCGGAACCAACGGCCGCGTGCTCATCTATGGCGAAAGCGGAACCGGCAAGGAACTCGTCGCCCACGCTCTGCACGCGCTCAGCCCGCGCGCCGCCAAGCCGTTCGTCGCCGTCAACTGCGCGGCCATCCCCGAAGATTCCATCGAAAGCGAACTCTTCGGCAACATGAAAGGCGGCTTCACCGATTCGAGCGAGCGCAAGGTCGGCACCTTTCAGAAGGCCGACGGCGGCACGCTGTTTCTCGATGAAGTGGCCGATATGAGTCTTCGCACCCAGGCCAAGGTTCTGCGCGCGCTCGAAGAACAGCGCTTCGAACCGGTCGGCGCGCGCGAATCCGTGCAGGTGGATGTCCGGGTGGTCGCCGCCACCGCCCGCAATCTTGAAGAAGAGATCGAAAAGGGCAACTTCCGCGAGGCGCTTTTCTACCGCCTCAACGTCATCCCTTTCCACGTGCCGCCCTTGCGCGATCGCCGCGAAGACATTCCCGCGCTGGCCGGGCATTTCCTCGAAGAGTTCACCAAAGCCTACGGCCGCAAGCCCAAACAACTGACCGCGCAGGCGCTCGATCTTCTCCAGGAACATCACTGGCCCGGCAATGTTCGGGAACTGCGCAATCTGATCGAGCGCATCGTAATCCTGCATCCGCAATCGCGCATCGAAGCCCGCCACGTTCCGCTGCAGCAGGCCAGACGCGCCGCGCCGGACAAGCAGAACCATCGCTTCGGCAGTCTGCAGGACGTCCGCGAAGCCGCCGAGCGCGAATACATTCAGAAGAAGCTCGAAGAAGCGCGCGGCAATATCAGCCGCACCGCCGAACTGCTCGGCCTCGAACGCAGCAACTTATACCGGAAAATGCGGTCGCTCGGCATCGCGCCGCGCGAAGGTTCGTAGCGGGCGCCTTACCCTTCGTGCAGATTGTTGTGAATTGCGTAGAGCGCCAGTTCCAGGCGGTCCGAAACGCCAAGCTTGTCGAAGATGTTGTGCAGATGGTTCTTCACCGTCTGCTCGCTGATGAACATCCGCTCGGCCATCTCTTTGTTCTTGAAACCCTGCGACACCAGGGACACGATTTCGCGTTCGCGCTGGCTCAGCGTGCCGCCCTGTTCGCGGTTCGTCTGCCGGATTGAGCCCGGAGCCGCCGGCCCCCCGTTCTTTCGGGCGAACCGCCGGATGATTTCGGCGGACGTCATACGGTCCAGCCAAAGCTCCCCCGCATGCACCTTGCGGATACTCTTCAGGAGCATTTCGGTCGGCGAACTTCTGGGCACGATCCCGCAGCAGCCCTGGCGCACCGCTTCAAACTGATCGTCCCGCCCGCCTTCGCTCGTGATCAGGATGGTTCTCGCCTGGCTCTTCGATTCCCGAACCGTCGCGAACACCCGCTGGCTGCCGGCCGAATTTCCCGGCCACCCCAGCAGAACAATATCCGGCTGCAAACGGGCGATCGCCTCCACGGCCTGCGCCGAGGATTCCGCCGTTCCAACCAGCTCGAAATCAGCCTGCGTCGAAAGGATGCCCACAAGGCCATCCCGCATCAGGCTCAGATCGTCGATCACCAGGATACGGATCGCACGATCATCGGAATCTTTCGGCTTTCCGTTGGGCTGAGATGTAACCGAAGTAACAAAGGAATCCAAGGTTCGACCCTTCTGGACAAGTCTAAAGTTCTAGTACGGTACTTGTCAATACACCCCGCTTCCTTTACCAGGGCTATTGCCAAAAACTGCGGTATATAACTATCGGCCTGCCGGGAAACCTCGCGATCGGATAAATTTGAAAGAACGATGAATCAGGATTTGTCCGAGGTCGAGTACCAAAGGTTCTGGCGCGGCCTCCAGCAGCTCGGTTTGAATGCTTATGAAGCCCGGTCGTACCTCGTACTGCTTGGCCACTCGCGTTTCAAGGCCCTCGAACTCGCGCCCCGCGCTCACGTTCCGCGTCAGAAGATTTACGAAGTTCTCGACAGTCTGGTCGAAAAGGGCTTCGCCAGGGTGGTTCAGGACCGAACCAAGCTCTTCTCTGCGGTGGAGCCGAATCTCGCGATTCCGGCGTACCTCGCGCGCAAGCGGCAGCTGCTCGAACATGAACTGACGGACCAGTCCCGCGCCGCCAACAACCTGATGCAGGACCTGAACGGCTTGTACTCGGAAGGCAAAGGGGGCCGCGGCACGCTCGATTTCCTCCGAATCGTGGCCGAGCCCGCCCAGACCGCCGCCGAGTACCGCCGCATGCTGGCCGAAGTGAAAACCGAGTATCTCGAGTTCTCCCGGCCGCCGTACGCGGTCGATCCGCTGGATGAAATGCTGGTCCGCCAGGCTCGCGTCAATGGCGTCTCCTGCCGGCTGCTGATTGAGAGCGGAACGCTCGACGAACCCCATCGCCAGCGCCTCAGCGAATATGCCGCCGCCGGCGTGGAGATCCGGCAGGCGCCGTCTCTGCCCCTGAAACTGGCTTTGTTCGACGGCCACCACGGCCTCATCGCCCTGCTCGACCCCGTTATCAGCAAACCGACATGGACTTCGCTCGTCTTCGAGCACCCCGGCTTCGGCGAAGCCATGAGGCATCTGTTTGAAGACCGCTGGCACCGCGCGTCGGAATTCGGCGAGCAGGCGGCGGTTTAGTTCCGGCCGGTCACGCGCCCGGGGCGCCTGTTTCTCTTTCTGGCGGATCGTCTCCCGTCATCGTCCCTTTTTTTCACCACCCGGCCGTGGTACACCTCATACAGCCGGAGAAGGGCAGAGCGTTTCGCTCCCTTCACTCAGGAAAATGCGAAACGAAGCCAGCCGGCTGGCCGCGCGGATTGGCCGGTGAGAATTTACCGAACGAACCCAATTCGCCGTT
>DAIDJK010000511.1 GCA_027450225.1 Bryobacterales bacterium
CCCGTTGTGTTTGCGCTGCAGGCCCAGTTGCCTGAACGGCCAGTGCTACTCTTCTTCTTCTTCGACGGGCCGTTTGGCGTTGGCCAAAATCTTTTCGGAAAGATGCGCGTGCGCAATGCGTCCGGAAAGCTGGGCCAGCGCCTGCGGCGGATCGTGCGCCAGTTCCAGATGCGAAATGTCCACGTTGGCCCGCACCGCCGCGTGTCCAACATCCCGCAGAAACCGGTCCATCTTTTCCACGCTGTTCACGATCGAAAGATGAAACGGCTCGAGTTCCAGCGCAACCTCCAGATTCATTGCGCCCGCGTATTCGCCCAGAGCCCGCACTTCCTCCACTGCCCAGCGCCACTGATCGCGCGGCGGAATCACCTCCTGCTGCCAGATGTATTCGCCCAGCACCAGCAGCAGATTTCTCGCGTCCAGCTCGCAGCAGAAATCAAGATACGCCTTCGCCCGTTCGAGGTGGAATTTGCGCACCGGCGCGTTGAAATCCGCGATTCCGAGTGCGCAGCAGGGCAGGGAAATCACCGGCAGACCGGCTTCGGCGCACGCGCGGCGTATCGATCGGCGTTCGACCGCCGTGGTTTCGAGCGGGTCCGCGAAGATGTCGATCGAATCGAATCCGATCTCCTTCGTCAGCCGGATCCCGGTCTCCATATCGACCTGCGTGCCGAGCCACGCCGAACTGATCAGCCCTAATTTCATCCGATCAACATTCTGTCACTTGTCTTCCCTCCGCTCGCCGTGAAATCATGTCGCCGTGCCATCGTCTGACGCCGAAATCGACCTGATGCCCCGCCGCATCCTTCCCGCTTGCACGGACTATCGGATCGGAGCCATCGGCGCCGGCTTCATCATGCGCGATGTCCAGCTGGTTGCCTACCGGAACGCCGGCTTCAACGTCGCCGCGATTGCATCGCGCAATCCCGAGCGCGCCCGGGAAGCCGCTCAACTGCGTGGCATCCCGTTGGCGTATGCGTCCATCGATAAACTGATCTCCGATCCCGCCATCGAAATCTTCGATCTTGCTGTCCCGCCGCCGCATCAGCTCGCCGTCGTACGCCGCATCATCGAACTCGGCGCGAAGCCTCTCGGCATCCTCGCCCAGAAGCCGCTCGGCATGGACCTCGCTGAAGCCCGCGAAATCGTCTCGCTCTGCCGCGATGCCGGCATTACGCTCGCGGTCAATCAGAACATGCGCTTCGATCAGTCCATTCAGGCGGCGAAAACACTACTCGATTCCGGCGCACTCGGCGAACCGGTCCTCGCCACCATCGAAATGCGCGCTGTGCCGCACTGGAAGCCCTGGGCAGGCGAACGCGGCCGCCTCACGCTGCTCATCATGAGCATCCATCACCTCGATTGCTTTCGCTTCCTGTTCGGCGATCCCGCTTCCGTCTACGTCAGCGCACGCCGCGACCCGCGCACGAAATTCCCGCACGAAGACGGCATCTGCCTCTACATCCTCGAATATGCGAACGGCTTCCGCGCCTCCGCCTGGGATGACGTCTGGACCGGCCCCGGCGCGGCCGGCGCAAGCCCGAACACTTATATCAAGTGGCGCGTCGAGGGCACAACCGGCGTCGCCGAAGGAACCATCGGCTGGCCCCGGTACCCGAACCGCCAGCCCAGCACCATCCGCTATATGACCGAGCGCCGTCCTGGCGTCTGGATCGCGCCACAGTGGAACGAAGTGTGGTTCCCGGACGCATTCGAAGGCCCGATGGCCGCCCTGATGGACGCGATCGCCGCCCGAACCGAACCGCGCAACGGAGGCGCTGAGAATCTCGGCACGATGGAACTCGTCGAGGCCTGCTACCAGTCCATTCGCGAACACAAGCCCATCTCCTTACATCCGTAATGCGTCGCGGCTTCACACTGGCCGGGCAATTGCTTCAATTCGCACTGCCAGCAAAGGAGGAATTCGCATGAAGAAGACGGGCTTCCTGATTGGCCGTCTCATTTTCGGTGGTTTCTTTCTCTACAACGGAATCAACCACATCGTTCACAAGGATCAGCTTGCCGGTTATGCCGGGGCGAAGAAGGTGCCGATGCCTGAAGCTGCCGTCGTCGGTTCGGGGGCGCTGTTGATCGCCTCGGGCGTCAGCGTCATCCTCGGCATCAGACCGAAACTCGGCGCCGCGGGAATCATCGCCTTCCTCGCGAGCGTGTCACCCTCCATCCACGACTTCTGGACCGCGCAGGACCCCGCGCAAAAGCAGAACGACATGATCCACTTTATGAAGAACATGGCCCTGCTCGGCGCCGCGCTCACGCTCATGGGCGTGGAAGACTGGCCCGTCTCCATCTCGGACTAAGGCCGCCGCGCTGCGTATAAAATACGCCCTGTGAGAGCCATCCATCTCGTCATCCCGGCTTTGCTCGTTTTCGCGACTTCCGTGTTCGGCGCAAATCAGGTCATTCCGCTCTGGCAGGGCGATGCGCCCGGCTCCGAAGGCTGGAAGCAGAAAGAGATCGAATACACCAACGGCCGCGGCGAGCATTACGTCCGGAACATCGTCCATCCCAGCATCACGGTTTTCCCTGCCGAGGGCGCGCCGAACGGAACCGGCATCGTCATCGCTCCGGGCGGAGGCTTCCGCTTTCTCTCCTGGGATAACGAAGGCACGAAGGTCGCCCAGTGGCTGAATTCGCGTGGCGTCACGGCGTTCATTCTCAAATATCGCGTCGCCGAGACCACGCCCGATCCCGAAGAATTCCAGCGCGAAATGGCCGCCATGTTCGGCCCCAACCGCGGCAGCCATCCGCCGTCTCCCGAAGCCCGCGCCGCCAGCCAGAACGCCCGCGCCTTCGCCATTGCCGATGGGAAACAGGCGCTCAAAATCGTTCGCGAGCGCGCGAAGGAGTGGGGCGTCGATCCCAACCGGATCGGCCTTATGGGTTTCTCCGCCGGCGCGATACTCACCACGGGCGTACTCACCGATTACGACGCCGCAAGCCGACCGAGTTTCGCCGCCTCCATCTATGGCACGACGGTCGACCCCGCAAAAGTCCCCTCAGACGCGCCGCCGCTCTTCATCGCCTGCGCCGAAGACGACCCGCTTCTGCCGTCAACCGGCAGCGCGACTCTCTTCACCGTCTGGAAGAACGCCGGCCATATCGCCGAGCTTCACATCTATTCGAAAGGCGGCCACGGCTTCGGCATGCACCAGCAGAATCTGCCGGTGGATCACTGGATCGATCGCTACGGCGACTGGCTCGAAAGCCAGGGGCTGCTGAAGAAGTAGCCGCGATCTACGCCACCGGCGTCACCGACGCCTTCCGCTCCAGCTTGCCCCACCCGACCAGCCGTCCCCGCACGGCGAAAATGATGCTCTTGCCCAGCACATACAGCATCAATTGCCGGTAATAAATGCGCTGAAAGAAGAGCAACGACAAATCCCACGCGGCCACGCCCTCGAGCGCATAAGCCAGCACTCCCGTCAGCAGCTCCAGCAGGAAAAATCCAAAGTAATACAGCAGTACGATTCGCCAGTTGCCTGCGATCAGCGCCATAATCATCGCGAACTCCGCGAATGGTGAAAGCGACGACAGCACCACCTGGAACAGCCAGATGCTCGGCAGCGCCACGAATCCCAGACTGCCGTACTTCGGCACGAACAGCGCATCGCGATGTTTCCACGCGGCCTGCAGCGTCCCGAATGCCCACCGGAAACGCTGCTTCGCCAGACTCTTCGTGTCCTCCGGCGCTTCGGTATAAGCGATTGCCTCCTGCTCATACCGCACAATGTTGCCCAGGCGCCGGATCGACAAAGTCAGGTCCGCGTCTTCGGCCAGCGTGTCATGCCCGAATCCGCCGAGATCCGTCACCAGCGCCTTCCTCCACGCGCCCACCGCTCCCGGCACGACAGTAATCGCGTTCAGATAGTCCAGCGCCCGCCGGTCGAGATTGAATCCATAGATGTACTCGATCGACTGAAACCGCGTGATCCACTTCCGCTTGTTTCCCACGCGCGCGTTGCCGCTGACCGCTCCCACGCGTGGATCTTTGAAATGCCGCGCCAGCTTCCCGATCGTCCCCGGCCGGAACAGCGTATCCGCATCCACAGCCACCAGAATTTCGTGCGCGGCATGCGCGATGGCATTGTTCAGCGCGGCGGATTTGCCCCCGTTCGGCTGCGTCAAAATGCGAACCCGTGGATTGTCCGCGAAACCATCGCGCAACACTTCGAGTGTCCGGTCCTTCGATCCATCGTCCACCACCAGGATTTCCAGATCCTCATACCCGTTTGCCAGAATCGATTCCACCGTCCGGGCGATCACTTTGTCTTCGTTGTAGGCAGCTATGAGCACCGATACCGGTGGTCGATATCCCTCGTCATACCGCGTGCGCTTCTCGCGGATTTTCTGCGCCACCGCCAGCGCCGCGAACAGCAGCGAACGCGCCAGCGTCAAATAGATCGCAGTCAGAAACAGGATGCCGAGCCACTGGAAAAAACGCGCTTTGCTGTCGAGCGCCCGGCCCTCGATTCGCGCCATCCGCATCTCGCGCGCGGACGGCTTCGGCATGATCTGCGCCCGCGTCCTGCCGATCAGATCGCCCACCGTCGCAAACCGGTATCCCTGGCTGGCATAGCGATCGATGATCTGCGGCAGCGCCGTCACCGTCGCGCTGCGGTCGCCGCCCGCGTCGTGCAACAGGATGATATGCCCGTTCGCAATTTCGTTCTGGACTTCATCGATGATTCCCTGCGGCTTGATCCCGATTTCCCAGTCCCGCGGATCGATCGTCTCGGCCACGGTCGCGTATCCGTAGTTCTGTGCGCGCAGGATCGGTTCCAGTTCCTCCGGAGTCTCGGGTTCACTGTCCGCGTTATACGGCGGCCGGAAGAATGTGGTCGAAACGCCCAGCAGATTCTCGATGATCCGCTGCGTCGTGCTCAGTTCCAGCTGCGTCCGCTCGGGAGAAGTCAGCGCAATGTTCGGGTGCGTGTAAGTGTGGTTCCCGATCGCGTGGCCTTCGGCGTACTCGCGCCGGATCAGCCCCGGATTGTTCTCCGCATTCACGCCGATCACGAAAAACGTCGCCGGTACATGCCGGGATTTCAGAACGTCGAGAATCTGCGGCGTATACTTCGGGTCCGGCCCATCATCGAAAGTCAGGCACAGAAGCTTGCCGTCAGCATCCCCGGAATGCTCCACTACGAAAGGAGTCGGATACTTCGTGTACTGCTCGCTGAATTCGCTCTGGTCGTCCGGCGGCGCGGTCACCTTGCGCGAACCCCCGCTGGGCGTCTCGGCGATTCGCAGAACCTCGCCCTCGCCATAATGCCTCGGCGTCTGGCGGCTGGCCTCCAGTTCGTCGAGGCCGGCCGGAATCGCAGTCGGCGACGGCCACGCATCGCGCTGGATCACTTTCCATAGTCCCGGATCTTCGGCCCCGAGCCGCCACAATCCGATGCCGCGGAACCCCCAGTCGTTCGCGTCAATAATCTGATTGAGCCCGCTCACCGCATCCAGAAACCAGATTTCATGCTGAGCGCCGCCGAGGGAGTATCGAAGCACCGGATTTTCCGACGCCGCGTCCCACTGGATTTGCGTGTGGCTTTCCGTGGCCGCCGCCATCACGTCGTCGAACGTGACCTCTTCCGATCCCCTCCCGCCGATCTGCCAGTCATATCCGTAGTTCCCAAATCCCGCGATCACTTTATCCGGCGGCAGCATCTTCGAAAGCTTGTCCATCTGATTCTCGAAGAACTGTTCGGAAGCTACCGGCCCAGGTTCGCCGGACTGGTAATGCTCGTCGTAAATCATCGGGATCAGATAGTCGTTCGCCTCAGCCAGCCGCTTCAGGTCGTAGGCGCTGTCATCCACCGGCACATCCTCGGAAACGATGTAGCCGTCTTTGTGCATCTCGGCGGCAAGTTCGCGCATGAAGTTCACCAGCGGCTCGCGGTCGGAAGTCTTCAGCGATTCGAAATCGATGTTGATTCCCGCGAACTTGTGTTCCGCCAGATTCGACCGGATATTCTCGATCAGGTCCTGCCGCAGTTCGGCGCTCGCGAGTACCCGCCGCACATCGTTGGGCCGCCAGCCGTCGCGATAATTTGTCAGCAGCGCAACGATGGGCAGATTGGCCTGGCGCGCGATCGCGATCACCGTCTGATCGCTGTCATCGGAGATATCGCCCTTCGCGTTCGCCAGCGTCAGCCATTCCGGAACCAGGTGCGAGATGTGCGAGAGATGCAGCCGCAGGGCAACAATGCTGCCCGGGTCCCAGTTCACATAGAATGCCCACACCAGAGGCGCTCCGTTTACCGGCTTCGCCGCGCGCCGCGGGTGCAGCACGGGAGATGAGGAACGGAAATAGCGGATTTTCGCCGGTTTCGGAATCCGGTACGGAACGTTTTTGGCCACCTTCTGGCCGCGGATGATGGCCGGAACATCACTCAGTTGGCCGATGGGCGCGACGGCCGGAAGGCCCAGCGTGGGAAGTTGCGTTCCAGTGAACAGCACCAGCAGGAAAAGGGCGACCGCGATGGCGAAAATCAGCGCCGCCGTCTGCGAGGCGCGGCGGAACACCGCCCATCGCCTGCCGGTAGGATCATAAAAAATGAATGAACGGCTATCCTGAGTTGCCACGCCCCGAATCCCTCTCCTAGAGTAAACAGTAGTGAGATCAGAACAGGTAATTCAGTTTTCGCGCGACGTACTCGCGACCCAGATACAGATTTCCGGCAACGCCATCCCGCGGCGCCCTTTTCCGCGTTCCTCGGACATGCTGTCGATCGTCTGCCTCGGCGGATGGCATTCGGTGGCCCGCACCGCGCTCGAGGGCGTGGAGGAAAAGGAATCGATCCGGCTGATGCACGCCGCCATCGATGAAGGCATCAATTTCTTCGATAATGCCTGGGATTATCACGAAGGTTTTTGCGAAGAAGTGATGGGCCGGGCGCTGGCCATGGATCACAGGCGCAGCAAGGTCTTCCTGATGTCGAAGAATTGCGAGCGTGATTACGAAGGCTCGAAGCGCAACCTCGAAGACAGCCTGCGGCGGCTCCAGACCGACTACCTCGATCTCTGGATGTTCCACGAGATCAATTACGATAACGACCCTGACTGGGTTTTCGAACGCGGCGGCATTCGCGCCGCGATGGAGGCGCGGGAGGCGGGCAAGGTCCGCTTCATCGGTTTCACAGGCCACAAGGACCCTCGCATTCACGCGAAAATGCTTGCCCAGCCGTTCGACTGGGATGCGGCGCTCATGCCCATCAACGTGATGGATGCGCACTATCGCAGCTTCCTGAACCAGATCGTTCCCGCGCTGCGGGAGCGCAACGCGGCGCCGTTCGGAATGAAAGGCTTTGGCGGCGGATGGCCGCACGGCCGCATTCTCCTGAAGATGGGGCTCGATCCCGCCGAACTGATCCGCTTCAATCTGAGCCAGCCGACCGTGAGCCACGTCATCGGAATTACGGATCTGGACCAGTTGAAATTCGCGCTGAACGTCGCGCGCAACTTCCAGCCGATGTCCGAAGCCGAGCAGGACGCGTTGCTCTCCCGCGTCCGCACCGAAGCGGGAGATGGACGCTATGAGGCATTCAAGTCCACCAACGAATTCGACGGTCCGCACCATCGCAGGCAGCACGACTTTGCAATCGCGTGATTCGAGTTTTAGTACCCGGTGCGGCAACAGTCTGGGTACTTACATCTATGTCTCCCGGTTGTAGCCGTACCGTGCCTGCCGATGAAATTCATCGAATCGAAAAACAATCAAAGTTTGCCAGGCTTTCGGCGCATGCTCGGGCGCACTTTGGGGTAACTCCCTCGACCGGGCCAGGCAGCGACTTCTGGCGTCATCGCAGATTGAGTAACTTAGCTGGTTCCTGGTACTACGTTTTCTTCACTTTCGACATTTATCGGGCGGATGGCAGGCGGCCTGCTTATGATTGGATTCGCGAAAGCTTATCCAACTACCCATGCGTCCCAGAATCGCATTTCTCACTCTCGCCGCCCTCGTTGCAACTGGCGCGGCATTTGCCGACAATCTTCAACTCGGCGGCAGCTACAACACGTTCACCATCGACGAAAACGGCGCCCAGGTCAGCGTCGGCGGCGGACCTGTCATGCCCAGTACTCTGAATGGTCAGGCGCTTCCTTTTGTATATTGCGTCGGCCTGTTCACGGACGTGTATGTACCGGCGGACTATCCGAACACCATCGTCACCCAGAACGGCATCGCGGATGGAGCCGCGATTCATAACGCCGGGGAGATCGCGTGGCTGGTGGACAATTTCGCCGTGGCCGCGGAGGGCAGCACGACGGCGCAGGAAGCGTTGCAGGCTGCTATCTGGACAGTCGAGTACAACACAGCCGGTCCGCATACCCCTGTCACCGGCGACAGCAGCCAGGGTTACTACGCTCAATATCAGGCTGACATGACTGCTCTGGGGACCAATACGGCCCCGGTATCGACGCTCGACTGGTTTACTCCGAAGGACGCCACGACGAACACGTACCAGGCGCTTATTTCCGCGGTTCCCGAGCCAACCAGCATCTTCCTGCTGGGAACGGCGGCTCTTTTTGTTGCCGGTTCGATGAAGAAGAAGATCGGCGTCCGCCGCTAGTCCTTTCCCGTGCTTCGATTCCATGTGATGGCGCTGGCCGCACTGCTTATGTGCGGCTGCGCTTCATCGCCTCAGGCCAAAGAGGCGCGTTTTCTACGGCGTGGCAAAGAGGCCATGGCCGCAAAGCAGTATCGGCGGGCGTCGCTCGAATTTCTCAACGCGGCGGGAACCATGCCGCGTGATGCCGAAGCGTGGTACCAGCTCGGCGAGTCGTATCTGGCGGCGGGAGATTTTCAGCAGGCTTCGGTGGCGCTGCTGAAAGCAACGGAGATCAACCCGAAACATGCGGGCGCCCAGATCGCGGTGGCGACAATGATGGCCGCGAGCCGGGACATGAAGGCGGTGGAAGCGGCGCAAAAGCGGCTGGACGCGATTTCAGATGCGGAGCCTCGAGCGGATCTGCTGGACGTGCGGGCGCTGGTGGACATCAGGCTCGGTCTGGTGGACGAAGCCGGCAAAGACCTGCAGCAGGCGGTTGAGATATCGCCCGGCGACGTTCAGGCTGCCCTCGACCTGACGAAGCTCCGGTTGACGGAAAAGGATATCGCCGGCGCCCGCGAGGCGCTCGAAGCCGCATCGAAATCGAATCCGCGTTCTTCGCTTGCCGCTTTGCTGCTGGGGCGCTTCTATCTGTTGACGGGCGAGCGGCAACGTGGCGAAGCGGAAGTGCGGCGGGCGCTCGACATCGATCCCGCGAACGGAGCCGCTCTGCTCACGCTCGCCGCTGTAGAGACCAGTTCCGGCCGCCCGGTGGAAGCGGAAGCGACTTACCGCCGGCTTTCCGCGCTGCCGGACCCTTGGTACAAACCCGCGCACGCGGGATTTCTCTTCGAGAATGGACGCCGCGATGAAGCTGTCGCCGAATTTGAGCGGCTTGCGAAGGATTCTCCCGAGGACCGGGGTGCGCGCACGCGTCTGGTTGCGGCCTGCTTCTCGACCGGTCGAACAGCCGAAGCCGAACGCATCCTCGGGGAGGCTCTGAAGAGCAATCCGCACGACGCCGAGGCGCTGCTGCAACGGAGCCGAATCTCCATTGCGTCCCGAAAGTATGGCGACGCCGAAAACGATCTGCGGCAGGTGCTCGGATTCCAGCCCGCCTCCGCGCAGGCGCATTTTTTCCTGGCGAAAGTGTACCAGGCGCGCGGCGAGAAGCTGAACCAGCGGCAGGAACTGGCGCAGGCTCTGGCCGGCGATCCGGCATATCTGCCCGCGCGGACGGAACTGGCCGAGTTGCTGATTGCCAGCGGCGATGGGCAGGCGGCGCTCGAAACGATGAATCAGACGCCCGATGCGGAGCGGCAGGCGACGGGCTTCCTGGCAGCGCGAAACTGGGCGCTGCTGGCGGTGAGCGACTATGCCGCGGCGCGCCGGGGGATTGACGAAGGGCTGGCGAAAGCGCGCACGGCGGAATTTCTCCTCGAAGACGGCGCCTGGAGGCTGGCGCAGAAAGATGCGGCGGGGGCCGAGCGGTCGATCGAAGAAGCGCTGAAAATCTCGCCCGACTCCGAATCCGGATGGGAATTTTTGAGGCGTGCGGCAACGGTTGCGCACCAGCCGGGGCTTGCGCTTCAGCAACTCGAGGCGGCGGCGAAGGATCGGCCGCAATCGGCTGCCTTGCAATTGTTGCTCGGGCGGTGGCTGACCGACGCCGGGAGACCGGACGACGCCCGGCAGGCGCTCGAGGCGGCGAAGAACAGCGACCGATCCTCGCGGAAAGCGGATGTGGCGCTCGCGCAACTCGATCTGGTTCAGAACCGGACGGACTCAGCCCGCGAACGCCTGATGCAGGTTGTCAAAGAGCAGCCACAGAATCTGACGGCCCGCATTCTGCTTGGCGAAATCGCGAAGCGGTCGGGAGATCGGGCTGCGGCGATCGCGCAGTACAGGGCTGTGCTGACCGTTGACCAGCGAAGCCTGGTGGCGCTGAACGACCTCGCGTTCCTGCTCTCGAAAGAGAACCCGAACGAAGCGTTGAAATACGCGCAGGCGGCCGGTGAACTTGCGCCGGATAATGCGGCGGTTGAGGATACCCTGGGCTGGGTCTGCTATCAGAACGGTCTTTACACTTCCGCCATTCGTTATTTGAAGACGGCGGTGGAACAAGGTCGAACGCCGCTCCGGGAATACCATCTCGGGATGGCGTATTTGAAATCCGGCGACCGCAGCCGCGGTGAACAGATCATGGCTGCGGCAGTTGCGGCGGACCCGACGCTAACCACGACTGAAGCCCGGTAATCGTCCTCGCCAGATAGCTGGCGGCATTTCCGACAGATGCGCCGGATCGAATTGAGATGTTGCCGTCGAGATGGCGCGAGACGTGGCCGGTGACCAGAAGGACAGCTGCATATAAAGAGGATGGACCTGCGATGAAATTTCCCTGGCCGCCGTCAGTGGATTGTTGATTGCGACGGGCGGGGACACCGTTTTCTGATCCACACCGACGCAACCAGGCGGCAGTTCCGCTCGAATATCCGAACCCGCGCGTCGCGATGACGGATTTCGCTGGTTTTTCGGAGGCGAGGACGCTCGGCTGACCGGCAGTTACGGGTCCGGCGCTGGATTGGGAGCCGGTAAATGGGTTCGTTCGGCGAATCGTCCAGGCAGAACCGGCTGGCGATGGCATCGCG
>DAIDJK010000512.1 GCA_027450225.1 Bryobacterales bacterium
GGATGGAGATGAGGGACCTTGGAGAAGGGTAACCGCGTTGCGGCTGGCGCCGGCGCTGCAATATCAGCCCCCAGGAGTGCGCGGTCTGAGCTCCTCGTGAGAGCGGACTACGAACTACTGCCGACCACGCCCACCAGCGGACTGCTGGCGCTTGCATAGAGGCGCTTTTCCATGCGGCCCGCTTCGAATGCCAGCCGCCCGGCTTCCACGGCCAGTTTCATCGCGACGGCCATCTTCTCCGGCTCCCGCGCGGCGGCGATCGCTGTGTTCATCAGGATGCCATCCGCGCCGAGCTCCATCGCGATGGCCGCATCCGAAGCAGTGCCCACGCCCGCATCCACGATGAGCGGAACTTCCGTGATCATCTCGCGCAGAATCCGGAGATTCGTCGTGTTCTGGATGCCGAGGCCGGAACCAATGGGCGCGGCAAGAGGCATTACGGCGGCGGCGCCGGCATCGATCAGGCGGCGCGCATTCACCACGTCGTCGTTCGTATAAGGCAGTACGACGAAACCTTCCCGAGCGAGCACCCGCGTCGCCTCCAGAAGGCCCGCGTTGTCGGGGAAGAGCGTCTTCTCATCGCCGATCACTTCCAGCTTCACCCAGTTGGAAAGACCCACTTCGCGCGCCAGCCGCGCGGTCCGGATGGCATCGTCCGCCGTATAGCAGGCTGCCGTGTTCGGCAGGACGAACATCTTCGAGCGGTCGATGTAATCGAGCAGCGATTCCTTCGAGCGGTCCGTCAGATTCACGCGGCGAACGGCTACCGTGACCACCTCGGCGCCCGATGCCGCATGGCAACGGGCCATCTCCTGAAAACTCCTGTATTTCCCCGTTCCGATGAGCAGACGCGATTCAAACTCGCGCCCTGCAATGGTCAGCGCCATAGCTTCAGTGTACGAAGGTCAGCGGCTGACGGCCGGAAACGCTTCGAGCTTCGCGTCTTTCAGCTGCAGCCCGAGTACGGAGGCGAGCGTCGGCCCGATGCGCAACATGTCGATCTCGCCGAGATTCTCGCGGGCCACGCCGGGGCCTGAAAGAACGAAAACGGAGCGATAGCCGGGCCGCGTGGGCCAGAGGCCGTGAACGCCCAGATGGGAGCCGGGTCCCACGGCCGGGCCGCGGTCCTCGAAACTGGCGACATAATTCGGAAGGGTGTCGAACGCGGCGATCCAGCCGGATAGCTCCGGCGCCTTCGCCGTGACTTCGGGCATGGGAACGCGGCGCGCCAGACCGGACCGCTTCGGCTGCGCGAGCTGGCGCTCGAAGTAACGCGCCACGGCGGCATCGCGCGTGCCGATCAGCCCATCCGCCACTTCGACCGAGCCCTTCACGCCGTCACGCTTCAGCATCACGCGCGGGCGCACGATGAAGTTCTGGTTTTCAAATCCATGGTCGGAGACGATGGCGAATATGGTTCCGGCCGGCGCTTTCTCGACGATCTGGGAGATCATGTCGTCGTCGTTTTCCAGCATGTCCCGCGCGTAAACGCTGAGCGCGCCGGTATCGTGCTGTTCGGCGTCAACCTCCGCCATGTGGACCATCAGCAGATCCGGCTTCTCTTTCGCGAGCAGCCACTGCGCGGCGGCGGCGGCGGAAGAGTCGTCCCACAACTGTTTTTCGAAGCTCGGGAACATTTGCTCCACGAGGTCCGCCACGGAGGGCGGCTGCGCGTGGGATGCGATGGGATCGAAGGCAACGGCGTTGCCCTGCCTGCTCTCCCAGTATTCGGGAAAGTTGAAGGAACTGCGCGCGCCGAGCGTGGAGGGCCAGTAAATGGTGGCGGTCTTCAGGCCGGCGGCGGATGCGGCGTCCCAGAGGGTTTGTGTTTTGATGGCCGATGCCGACGCGAACGCCGCATCGGGACCTTTCGGCTCGTAATTGGCGGTGATTCCATTGCGCCAGGGCGCGGTTCCGGTGGCGAGCGCCGCATGGGCCGGCCAGGAATCCGAAGGCGCCACGCCGACCACTCCGGAAGCCGACGCGCCGCTGCGCGCGAGCCCGCGGATGTTCTCGGCCTTGACATGCAGCGCGGGCGTGGAGAGAAAACGCGCGTCCAGACCATCGATCGAAATCACGACCAGTTTGTGAGGAGGCTGCCCCGCCAGCATCGCAGGCAACGCGAGCGCGGCCACAAGATAACGCAACAAAAGAAATTTTAGCGTTACGGAGCGCTCGCGTTCCGGGAAACGCGGGCGACGATCTTTTCGAGCATGCCGGCGCCGTCGCGCAGGTTCTCGAGCGAGATTCGCTCATCGTTGCCGTGCATGCGCAATTCGCCGTCTTTGCGGAAGATGGGCACGCCATAAACGGCCATGCCTTTCGCCCGCAGATAAGCGCCGTCCGTGGTGCCCCGCATCATGAAGGGCACCACCAGCGCGTTCGGCATCGCCTCCCGAAACACCGCTTCCATGGCTTTGTAAAGCGCCGTGGATGTCGAGCTGGGTTCGGTGGCGGGCTGCTCGGTCGATTTCGGGCCTTCGATGGTGATCGCCGGATCGTTGATGATGCGGGCGAGGCGGGCGAAGATCTCCTCGTGCGATTCGGTGGGCAGGCGGCGGCCATCCACCTGCGCTTCGGCCGCGTTCGGAATCACGTTGATCTTCATGCCCGCGTTTAGCATGGTGGGCGACATGGTGAAGCGCAGCATGGCGTCGATCTCGGGGTCGCGCAGGCGAATCTGGCGCGCAGCTTCGGGAGCGGCAGATGGGTTTTCGAGCGCGGGCAGCAGCGGCGCGAGCCAGGAATAATCCGGGAGCGTGGCAATCGCTTTCAGGTAGGCCCGCGTGGTCGCGTTCAGCTGAACCGGCTGGGCCGCGTCCGTCAGATTCACGATGGCCCGCGCCAGATGAACCACCGGGTTATCTTCCCGCGGCAGCGAGCCGTGGCCTGCCGTTCCATGAGCAATCAGCTTGAAACGCGTGGGGACTTTCTCGGCGGTTTGTATCTGAACGACGGGAACGCCGGAAGAAGTGGGAAGAATATACGAATATTCGTTCAGCGCGAATTCCGCGTCGATTTTATTCCAGGCATGCGCCACAACCCAGGTGGCGCCGAGCGAGCCCGCCTCCTCGTCCGCTTCGGAAAGAAGAATCAAATCGCGATCGAGCCGGACATTTTTCCGATGCAGATCGACCATAACGGCGAGTTCGGCGGCCAGAAGGCTCTTGTCGTCTTCGGCGCCGCGCCCGTAGATATATCCGCCTTTTTCGAGGGCGGCGAAGGGCGGAACGGACCACAGGGCGGGGTCCGCCGGAACCACGTCGCTGTGCGCAATCAGCAGGAGCGGCCGCGCCGCGCCGGAGCCTTTCAGGCGGGCGATGAAATTCAGCCGCGCCGGGTCGCCGCCCAGCAGTTCAGCGGGAATTCCTTCTTTATCGGCAATGTTTTTCAACCACTTTGCCACAAGGGTTTCATTGCCTGGCGGGTTGGTCGAATTGAGTGGAATCAATTCCCGGAGATATTCGGCGGCGAGATCGCCGGGCGTCTGCGCCGGCAATGCGCCTGCCGCTGCCGCCGCCAGTATGCAGGCCGCGACCGCGGCGGAAGGGCGCCTGGCCGCCCCATGGCGGCGCGCCGCGGAAGCAGTACGTGCGCTGCGGCACGCGGCGCGATTAATCCGATGAAAAGCGTAGTTTATTCCTGGCGACATAGGGATATTTCAATGGTCGTAAAACTACTAATTAGTACTCCGTTACTCTGTACTATCTCCGGATCTTGCTGTAGCATAGTCCACCATGAACGAGGTTGGCCGCGCTGCTCTGGACTCCACCACATTCAATCTGCGGAGCGGTTCGCTGGGGCTGACGCTGCGCTTCAGCGGCGCGGCGATCGCGGCGCTCAAATCGGATCTGGCTTCCGGCTTCGTCTCGCCGCAGCGGCGCGGCGCGGAGACCGGCGGCATCCTGATCGGCGACATGGCGCAGCAGAACTCCCAGTGGGCCGTGATGGTGGATGCGATTTCGCCCGTGGCAATCGATTATCAATACGGGCCATCTTACCGGCTTTCGCCCTCCGACAAGCAGCGCTTTCGCGAACTGGCGCAGACCGGG
>DAIDJK010000513.1 GCA_027450225.1 Bryobacterales bacterium
AACTGTTCCGCGAAATGACGAACGGAAGCTATCCAACCCAGAAGAACGGAAAAGTCCGCCTGCCGGACGCGCCCGGCATTGGCATCGAAGTGAATTTCGCGGAATTCAAAAAGCGCTGCCCGTACACGGCGATCCGCTCTCGCGCCCAGCTAGCGTACTAGCCGCGTTTTTCCCGCGCGAACTCCACATTCACGCGGTTCGGAATCAGCCCGGCTTCGTTGCCCTTGTCCAGCAGCAACTGAACGGCTTTCGGGATCACTTCGCCAGCATCGAGCGTGTACCCGTTCACGTACATCCCGACGAACTTCTCGGCCAGCCGCGGCTCCATGTCGCGCGCGAACTGCAACGCGTACTCGAGCGCTTCGGCGTGATTGTCGAGCGCATACTGAATGCTCTCCCGCATCATCCGGCAGCATTCCGATTTGATGTCATCCGGAAGCGACCGCAGAAGCACATTGCCCCCGAGCGGCAGCGGCAAACCGAACTTGTCCTTCCACCACTTGCCCATGTCGAGCACGCGGTGGAAACCCACTTTGTTGTAGGTGAGCTGCGCTTCGTGAATAATCAGCCCCGCGTCGGCCAGACCGCCCTGCACGCTCTCGAGAATCTTGTCGAACGGAACCACCACAGGCTGAAAATCCGGCTGGAAAATTTTCAGCGAAAGATAAGCCGTCGTCAGCGTGCCCGGAATCGCGATCCGCTTGCCCTTGATTTCATCGGGCTCCATCGGATGCGTGGCCACCACCATCGGGCCGTAACCATCGCCCACGCTGGACCCGCTCGCCATCAGGACATATTTGTCGGCGACATACGGATAGGCGTGGTACGAAATGGCGCTTAGTTCATAAACGCCCTCCATCGCCTTCCGATTCAGAGTTTCTATGTCCGAAAGGACATGCTTGAAGGTAACCCGCGACGACCGGATCTTCCTCGTCGCGAGGCCGTAAAACATGAAGGCGTCGTCGGAATCCGGACTGTGCGCGCTTACGATTTCCACTGGAGTTGAATCCGTCATACTGGCGGAATCGACCAGTATCGCACGCCCGGTAAATTCACTCACGCGTTTTGCGCTCCGGCGGAAATCCCAGGCGCGCAGGCCGG
Organism: Bryobacterales bacterium; assembly: GCA_027450225.1. Taxonomy (GTDB): domain Bacteria; phylum Acidobacteriota; class Terriglobia; order Bryobacterales; family Bryobacteraceae; genus BOG-234. The sequence continues at coordinate 1,102 of DAIDJK010000513.1, forward strand.
CGCTTCGGTGCATTTGCCCGTCAAAACGAACGAGGGCGGTCACTCGCCGGCTGGTGAACTCGAGAAGCTGAAATACGGCGTTCTATTCTGCTCAGAACGCAGCCGCAATTACTACTGGCGCGGCAATCGCGCCATATCGCAGCCTCCGTACTGCATGCCCACTCAAGCCGGCTTGTGACCGCCCTCTTTGTGGTCCGGTTCTATATGTCACCTCCCGCCGCGCCGGCGAACTTTTTAGCTTCGCTTCGCGGCTCTCGCTGACCAGGAACCCTGCTTTTGCTGCTTACCGGTGGGTTCCTGCCTTCATAATCACTCCACTTGTCGTTGCTGTCAATGATTTTTAATCTTTTCGGGCAGCCCGGATCGATCACCTTGCCCGAATGCCCTGTCAGGGCAACAGCGCAATTGAAGCGATGGCGACCCGTTTATTTCTGATCTCCCCATCCACCATCACCCGGTATGGCGATTTGCGGGGCGTCTTTCGTATCCAGTCGGCGCATCGGCTATTCCCGGCCGAGTCGAAAACCAGAACGTCATTGTCGGGGCGCACGATACCGAACACGCGCGTTCTCGAACCGGGCCTGCAAAGCCGGATGTCCATGTTGACATCCTGCACCGCCAGAGAGTCCGAGACGTTGTGGTTCTGTTCCGCGGCCGCCAGACAGGGAGCATCCACCAGAATGCCCGACCAGCTCTCAGCCAGCAGCGGTACGGCGCCTGTACCGAAGAGGAGCAAAGTGAGGGAACGTAAAATCGCGATCTTCATGCTGCGAGACCTCGCGACGGTAGACCTCGCGACGCCGGACCTCGCGATGGTGTGGACGCCCGCAGCCCGACGCATGTTCCGCTGCGGCCCGCGCGCAATGTGCCGCGCCGCCCGGATACTTCCACTCATCGCGGAATCGCTTTCCCCCGCGCCCGCGGCTACACTGGGAAGCAATGACACGCTGGCCGCTCGTTGCCCTTCTTCCTTTTTTGCTGATGCTGGGCAGTTGCGGCTCAGAACCTTCGAAACCCGCCGCAAACTCCGAAGCCGCGAAACCCGCCGAACCCGTCACGGGACTGCATGCGCTCTATCAGATGTACACTGCCGCGCGCTCCTGGGCGCCAGACCTTCAGGTGCTGTCTCTCAACAGTCTGCATCTTGATCAGGTGAAGGATCAGCCCGGCAAATCCGGCGCATGGCAGGCAACGTTCGCATCGCCCTCGCAGAGCAAATCCCGCACCTACACCTTCTCCACCATCGAGGCCAGCATGACCATGCATCAGGGCGTCAACCCCGATACGCCGCGCGACTGGACCAACAATGGCATGTCGTTCCTCATCGGCGCCGCGAAAATCGATTCCGATCAGGCGTGGACCACTGCACTCGAGCACGCCAAGGAATACGCCGCGAAGCATCCGGATGAGCAGATCGCGTACACGCTCGAAATGGAGCACGGCATGGGGAACCCTCAGTGGCGCGTCATCTGGGGCGCCAGCGCAACCGTCAGCGCCTACTCCATCCTCATCGACGCCACCACCGGCAAATTCACCACCACGCTGCACTAAGCCCGCCGGCTGAGCCGCGGCAGCAGCCGGGCAGCCCCCCGGTACGCCGCCGCTTTACTGCTTCCGCAGCGCGATCCCCAGCTCCCGCAGCTGCCGCTCCGGCACCGGCGCCGGAGCTTCGCACATCAGGTCCGTGCCCTTGGCCGTCTTCGGGAATGGAATCACGTCGCGAATCGAGCTCTCGCCCGCCAGAATCATCACCAGCCGGTCCAGCCCCAGCGCGATTCCGCCATGCGGAGGCGCGCCGTATTCGAGCGCATCCAGCAGGAATCCGAAACGCCGACGCGCTTCTTCGTCGCTGAACCCGAGCGCCGCGAACACCTTCGATTGCACGTCCCGCCGGTGAATACGAATCGAGCCCGAACCCAGCTCCACGCCGTTCAGCACCAGATCGTACGACCGCGCCCGGCACCGCGCCGGATCGGATTCCAGCTTCTCCAGATCCTGGTCATGCACCGACGTGAATGGATGGTGCGCCGCCACCCAGCGCTGGTCTTCCCCGTCCCATTCGAACATCGGAAAATCCGTCACCCACAGGAATTCGTAGCGCCCGGCGTTGAACTGCCCGTGCTTCTCGGCGTACTTCTGCGCCGCATGCAGCCGCAACTGCCCGCACGCCTGGTAAACCGTCTCTTCCGGACGATGGCCTGTCGGCTCCCCCGCCCACGTCGCGAGCAACACCAGATCGTCCTCCGCCGCGCCCGCGCGTTCCTTCGCCTTCGCAATCTGCTCCGAGAAATCGCGCTCCAGCCGCTTCATGTCGTCGAACACGCGCAGCCCGCGCTCCTGCCCGAACGCCTTCAGGTCGTCGCGTTCCTTGCGGCTCAGCGCGCCCACCTTCGGAATCCGGATCAGCATCAGCGGCAATTCATGCGCGAACAGTCCGCTGCCTTCGAACAGATCGTTCACCTGCTCCATCGGCGGAATCCGCCGGTCCGGTTTGTCGATGCCGTACTGCCGCATCGCCTGCGCATACGTCAGCCGCTCGAACGGAACCGAGACCCCGATCCCCGCCACTTCGCAAATCTGCTGCACCAGCGGCTCGATCACGTCGAAGATGTCTTCCTCCCGCGGGAAGCTCATCTCGAGATCGATCTGCGTGAACTCCGGCTGCCGGTCCGCGCGCAAATCCTCGTCCCGGAAGCAGCGCACAATCTGGAAATATTTCTCGTAGCCGCCCACCATCAGCAGCTGCTTGAAAATCTGCGGCGATTGCGGCAGCGCATAGAACGATCCCGGCTGCACCCGGCTTGGCACCAGATAATCCCGCGCGCCTTCCGGCGTCGAGCGCGTCATGAACGGCGTCTCGATTTCCAGAAATCCCCGCGTATCCAGATACTGCCGCGCCGCAAACGCGATCTTCGACCGCAGTATCACGTTCCTCTGCATGCGCGGCCGCCGTAAATCCACATAGCGGTACTTGAGCCGCATCTCTTCCGAAACGTCCACCGATTCTTCCATCGGGAACGGCGGCGTGCGGGATTCATTCAGAATCCAGATCTTCTCCGCAATCACGTCCACCCTGCCCGTGGCCAGATTCGGATTCACCGTCTCGGGCGAACGCAGCTCCACCAGGCCTTCCACCGCGATCACATATTCCGAGCGCACCAGATCCGCCTTGGCGCGCAGCGCGTCGCCGTCGCGAATCACAATCTGCGTAATCCCCTCGCGGTCGCGCAGGTGGAAGAAGATCACTCCGCCCAGATCCCGCCGCCGGTGCACCCACCCCATCAGCAGCGCGCGTTTGCCCGCGTCTTCAGCGCGCAACTGGCCGCATGTGTGAGTCCGGCGAAGATCGCCGAGGAAGTCGAGCGGAACCCCGCTCCCGGGAAGACTTGCCTGCATGTTCAGTTTTTCTGTCCGATCCTCTGAAGGATTTCACCGCGAGCCACGCGATGCTGCTCGCCCGTTTCCATCTGCTTCAGCGTGTATTCGCCGGCCGCGATTTCGTCGTCGCCCAATATCAGCGCATAACGCGCGCCCAGCTTGTTCGCCAGCTCCATCGCGCGCTTCAGCTTCGCGTTCGCCGCCACTTCCACCGACGTTCCCGCCCGCCGCAGTTCCCGCGCCAGGGCGCCCGCGTGGCGCAGCGCCGCATCGCCCAGCGGCGCGATGAATACATCCAGCTCCTGCTCAGCCGCGCGGTCCACCGTCATCGCCAGCCGGTCTTCCCCGATCGAGAACCCGATCCCCGGCGCCGCCACGGGCGATCCGATCGCTTCCGCCAGCCCGTCGTATCGGCCGCCGCCCAGCACCGCATTCTGCGCCCCCAGATTGCCGTGCGCCACTTCGAACGTGGTCCGCATATAGTAATCGAGCCCGCGCACCAGCCGCGGCCGGACTTCATACCCGATCCCGCGATCGTCCAGAAACGACCGCACCGCGGCAAAGTGCGCCCCGCACGGCTCGCACAGGTTCTCGACGATCGTCGGAAGCTCGTTGATAATCGCCTGGTCTTCCGGAACTTTGCAATCGAGCACGCGCAGCGGATTCGTATCCGCCCGCCGCTGGCAATCGCCGCACAACTGCGGCGCCACCGGTTTCAACGCCTCGCGCAGTTTCTCCACATACGCCGGGCGGCAATTCGCGTCGCCTACCGAGTTGATCAGCAGTGTGAATCCGCTGAGCCCCGCGCGGCAAAGCATCTCCACCACCATCTCGATCACTTCGGCGTCCACGAACGGAGAGTCCGAACCGATCGCCTCCGCGCCAATCTGGAAGAACTGCCGGTAACGCCCCTTCTGCGGCCGCTCGCGCCGGAACATCGGCCCGATGTAGAACAGCTTCTGCACGCCCGGCCGCTGGTCCAGCCGGTGCTCGATATACGCGCGCATCACGCCCGCCGTATTCTCCGGCCGCAGCGTGAGAGAGGAGCCGTCGCGATCCTCGAAGGTATACATCTCCTTCGAGACGATGTCGGTCTCCTGCCCCACGCCGCGCGCGAAAAGCTGCGTCTCTTCGAGTATCGGAGTGCGGATTTCACCGTAATGATAGGCGCGGAAAAGGTCGCGAGCCACACGCTCGACGGCGTTCCAGACAGACGTGTCGGGAGGCAGTAAGTCCCTTGTACCCTTAACCGCGCGAATCATTACAGGTGGGATTTTTCATGCTATCACGCAGTGCGGGAGCGGCATCCCGAATACGCCCCGGCGCATT
>DAIDJK010000514.1 GCA_027450225.1 Bryobacterales bacterium
CTGCATCGCATGGAGGAACAGGGCGTCACGATCTTCCTGAATTCACACCTGCTGGCCGAAGTGGAACTGTTCTGCTCGGAAGTCGCGATCATTCAGAAAGGGAGGCTGGCGCTAAGCGGAACCGTTCAGGAACTTACCAGCGGCACCGGGTACAAGCTGGAAACGGAGCACGTGCCCGAACAACTGGAAACCGAACTGAGGCAGCGAGCGCGCTCTCTGGCGGCAAGCAATGGCTCCCTTCAGTTTCTGTTCGCCACGCGCGAGGAGGCCAATGGCGCGATCGATCTGCTGCGCGCCAACGGCTGTCCCATCGAAGGAATGGCGAAAACTCGCAGCACCCTCGAAGAGGTCTTCATGCGAACCGTGGAGGGCCAGTGAGCGCCAGAATCACCGCGAGCATCGCCCTGGTTCAGGACACCTTCCGCGAGGCGTTCGCGCGGCGCATTTTCTGGGGCTTCTTCGGATGCTCGACCGCTCTGTTGTTGTTTCTCCTCTTCATCATGCGCATCGACGTGGTTGCCGGATCGGTGGCTGTCGTCTCGATTTTCGGCCAGACGGCGCGCGCCACCGACGCCCGGAACTTCGTCCCGCAGGCGCAAAGCGTCATCGCCATGGTTCTCTATTTCGCGGGCATGGCGCTCGCGGTGTTCGCTTCCGCCGGCCTGATTTCGGCCGTGTTTGAGCCCGGCCGGATCGAGCTGCTTTTGTCGAAGCCTGTCTCGCGCACACACCTGCTGCTCGGACGCTACGTGGGAAACCTGCTCGTCGTGGCCGCCAATATCCTTTATCTCGTCGCCGGGTCGTGGGTCATCTTTGGCGTCAAGACCGGCGTGTGGGGGGCGGGATTCGTTCTCTCGAGCCTCTTCACCACCTTCATCTTCGCCGTGCTGCTGGCGCTGATCGCGCTGGTCGGCGTACTGTGGGAAAGCGCCGCGGTCGCCATCATGGTCACCTTCGCGGTGATGATCATCACGCCGATCCTCGCGCAAAAGCAAATCATCGAGCGCCTGCTCAGTTCGGAATGGTCGCGCGATGTGGTACGCATCCTCTATAACGTGCTTCCGAAGACCTCCGACATCAGCGTGATCGTTCGCGACGTCATTCTGGGGCGCGCGGTGGAGAGCTGGATGCCGGTCTGGAGCACAGCCGTGTTCGGCGTTGCGGTGCTCGGGCTCGCTCTGTGGCGGTTCGAGCGGAGAAGTTTCTGATGCGCCTCGCGTACGTGCTGCTGGCGGCGTCTGCGGTTTGCGCGGCCGATCCGCGTATCGACAACGTACTCGTGAAGATGGTCCCGCCGGGTTCCACGTCTCTGGTGGGCGCGCATATGGACGCGATCCGGCAAACGGATCTTTACCGCAGAATGGTGGCCGAGCGAAAGCTGCCGGAACTCGACCGCTTCGCCGCCGAGACGGGATTCGATCCCCGGCGCGACGTTCGCGAACTGCTTTACATCACGGCTCCCGGCGAGACCAATGCGCTGGTGGCGCGCGGCAATTTTCACGTGAACGCAGCCAGTGCCGGCGATCTGAAGCCCGTTCACCATGGCGAATACGTCATCTACGTGAACCCCGCGCGCAAAGCCGGATTCTGTATCCTCGATTCGACGCTCGCCGCGGCCGGAGATTTGGCCGGCGTCGAGGCGGCGCTCGATGAATGGGCGTCCGGCGCGCACACGGGCGCGAAGCCCCTGCTCGCCCGCGTCACGGCCGTTCCATCGTCCGCTCAGATCTGGGGAATTTCCACCGGATTTGCCGGCTTTGTCGCGCAATACCTGCCTCGCGCGCAGAACGGCGTCGATTTTTCGCAAATCTTCCGCGGTCTCGCGGACACGTGGTTTGAAGCCGATCTTTCGACTGGGCTGAATGCGACCGCGCACGGCCAGGCCCGCACCGAAAAGGATGCCGTGAATCTGCGGGATGCGGCGAAGGGCCTGATTGGCCTCGGACGCCTGAGCGTGCCTCAGGATGAGCCCGAACTGCTGCGGCTCTGGGATGGGATTACCGTTGAGCAGCAGGCAAAC
>DAIDJK010000515.1 GCA_027450225.1 Bryobacterales bacterium
CGAAAGTTTCTTCAGCCGTTCCGTGCGCTGTTCGAAGCTGTCCCCGTACCACCGCGCGATCTCGCCGCATGTCGCTGCCGCATCCGGCGGGTCCGGCACTTTTCCGAAGCGCCGCTCGATCACCGCATCCAGAAACCACAACTCCACCGCCGCGATGTGCCGGACCAGCTCGATCGCGCTTCTCGCCTTCGCGGCGGGGCGGAATTCTTCACCCCCGGCGGGCACGGCCTGAAAGCTTTTCTCCGTGATCGCCCGCTCGGATTCCAGTTGCGGCAGCAGAAACCCGAACAGCAGGCTCGCCTCGTCAGGCGTCAGATCCGTTGGCATGCGTCAGAGTATACCCGCGTTTACCCGCGCCCCCGGACAGAGTGATATCGTGTGAGTCACGAAAGCGTTGAAGTACTGGTTATTCATCCCGCTGCTCTGTGCGCCGGCGCTCTTTGCCGCTGACACGGTCGAGTTCAACCGCGATATCCGGCCCATCCTTTCGGACCACTGCTATACGTGTCACGGTCCGGATCAGTCGAACCGCAAGACAAAGCTCCGCTTCGACACTGAAGCAGGCGCGAAACAGAATCTGGGCGGACGTTTCGCCATCGTCCCCGGTGATCCCGCGCACAGTGAAATGCTCCAGCGCATCAGCGCGGGCAATTCGCCCACCCGCATGCCCCCCGCTTATGCCGGCGCGGCGGCGCTGAGCGATCACGATATCGATCTCATTCGCCGCTGGATCGCGCAGGGCGCGGTGTGGCAGAAGCACTGGTCGCTCATTCCGCCGAAGCGCCCCGAACTGCCGCAGGTGAGCGATCCCACGTGGGTGCGGAATCCGATCGATAACTTCGTGCTCGCACGCCTCGATAAGGAAGGTCTGAAACCATCGCCCGAAGCCGGCAAAGCGGCGCTTCTGCGGCGCGTGACTTTCGACCTTACCGGCCTTCCCCCCACGCCCGCTGAACTCGACGCCTTCCTCGCGGATAATTCACCCGGCGCTTATGAAAAGGTGGTGGATCGTCTTCTCGCCTCGCCGCGCTATGGCGAAAAGATGGCTTTCCGCTGGCTGGACGCCGCCCGCTACGCCGATACCAACGGCTACCAGACCGACGCCGAGCGCTATATGTGGCGCTGGCGCGACTGGGTGATCGACGCGTTCAACAAAAACATGCCTTTCGATGAATTCACCATCGAACAAATCGCGGGCGATCTGCTGCCGAACGCCACGCTCGATCAGAAGATCGCTTCCGGTTTCAATCGCAACCATCGCGGCAACGGCGAAGGCGGCATCATCCCGGAAGAATACGCGGTGGAGTATGTGGTCGATCGCGTGGGTACCACCTCCACGGTCTGGATGGGCCTTACCGTCGGCTGCGCACGCTGCCACGATCACAAGTACGATCCGATCAAGCAGAAAGAGTTCTATCAGCTTTACGCCTACTTCGATAACATCCCGGAGCGCGGCAATGCCGAGAAGTACGGCAACTCCGCTCCGGTGATCAAAGCGCCAACGCGGGATCAGCAGCAGCATCTCGACACGCTCGACGCCGATATCCGCGGGGACGAAGCGGCTTTCGCGTCGGCCGAAAAGAAGAACGCCCGCGAAGAACGCAACTGGGAAAAGAAGATCGCTCCCGATGCCCAGTGGTTTCCCTCGCGGTCTCTCGTCGGCCCGTTTTCAGGCGCGCAGACCGTCGGCGATGTCGCCGAATTCGGGTTCACGGACAAGTTCACTCTCGCCGCGCGGATCAACGCGACCGCTCCGAATGGCGCGATTCTCGGCCGCGGCAAAGACGCCGCCGAGAGCACCGGCTATACGCTGCTTCTCGCCAACGGCCATCTCCAGTTGAACCTCGTGCAGCGCTGGCTCGATGATGCGCTGCGCGTCGAAAGCGTCGATACCGTGCCGCTCAACGGCTGGCATCACGTGGCCGCCACTTATGACGGTTCGAAGTTCGCCTCGGGCGTGCATCTTTATATAGATGGCGTCGAGAGCAAACTGAAAATCAATCTCGATCAGCTCAATCAGGAGTTCCGCACCAAAGAACCGCTGCGCATCGGTGGCGGCGCGGGCCCGGAGAATCGTTTTCAGGGCGCGATCGGCGAAGTCCGTATCTATAAAGCCGATTTGCCCGCCGCGACTGTCGCCGTTCTCGCCACCGAAACTCCGCTGCACGGTCTGGCGGCCATACCCGCGAAAAACCGCACCGCCGCTCAGCGCGACAAACTCCATCTGGCCTGGCTCGACGCCTATTCACCCGAGCCGGTGCGCAATTCGTGGCATGCGCTCGAACAGGCGCACGAGGATCGCGACAAATTCTACGATTCCATCCAGACCGTGATGGTGATGCAGGAGCGGCCGGATGTTCGCGAGACGCATCTGCTGATTCGCGGCTCCTACGATCGGCCCGGCGAGAAAGTGGAGCGCGGCGTTCCCGCCATCCTGCCGCCGCTTCCCGCAGGCGTACCGAATAACCGGCTGGGCCTGGCGAAGTGGTTCGTCGATCCCGGCAATCCGCTTACCGCGCGCGTCACGGTGAACCGTTTCTGGCAATCTTACTTCGGAACCGGCATCGTGAAAACGGTGGACGATTTCGGTTCCCAGGGCGAATGGCCCTCGAATCCCGAACTGCTCGACTGGCTCGCGACTGAATTCATCCGCACCGGCTGGAACGTGAAGCAGATGCAGAAGACGATCGTGATGAGCGCGACTTACCGGCAAAGCTCACGCGCAAGCGAAGAACTGGTAGCGCGCGATCCCGAAAATCGTCTGCTGGCGCGCGGACCGCGTCTGCGGCTGCCCGCCGAGATGATTCGCGATCAGGCCCTCGCGGTTTCAGGCCTGCTGGTGGAAAAGATCGGCGGACCTTCGGTGAAGCCTTATCAGCCCGCCGGCTTGTGGAAAGAACTTTCGGGCGGCGAGGATTACCAGCAGGATAAAGGTCCGGCGGAATATCGCCGCTCGCTTTACACCTTCTGGAAACGCGCCGCGCCGCCGCCCATGATGATGAACTTCGATTCGGCCGGACGCGAAATGTGCACGGTTCGCGAAACCCGCACGAACACGCCGCTGCAGGCGCTGGATCTGATGAACGACCGCACGTTCGTCGAAGCATCCCGCATGCTGGCGGCGCGCATGATGCGCGAAGGCGGCGCCGATCCCATCGGCTACGGTTTCCGGCTGGTGACTTCGCGCCAGCCGACGGACAAGGAAATGTCCGTTCTCACCCGCGGCTACGCGTATTATCTGGACCGCTTCACGAAGGATGAAGCCTCCGCGGCGAAGCTGATTGCGGAAGGCGACGCGCCGGTGGATGCATCGCTCAATAAACCCGCGCTGGCGGCTTACACCAACATCGCCAGCCTGATGTTGAATCTCGACGAGGCGGTAACAAAGCAATGATGAATCGTCGATCGTTACTTACCGGCGGCGCGCGAGCGCTCGGCATCGCGGCGCTCGCGCAATTGTTCGGCGAAGATTTCGCGCATGCCGAAGGGCTTTCCGGCATCCCGCAATTCAAGCCCACCGCGAAGCGCGTCATCTATCTGTTCCAGTCCGGCGCGCCCTCGCAGATGGATCTGTTCGATTACAAGCCTGGCCTGGCCAACCTGCGCTCCACGGAACTGCCCGCCTCCATTCGCATGGGCCAACGGCTGACCGGGATGACGGCGACGCAGACCAGCTTCCCGGTTGCGCCCTCCATGTTCAAATTCGCGCAATACGGCCAGCAGGGCGCGTGGGTGAGCGAACTGATGCCGCACACCGCGAAGGTGGTCGACGATCTGTGCTTCATCAAGTCGATGAATACGGAGCAGATCAATCACGACCCCGCCGTCACTTTCTGCCAGACCGGGTTTCAGCTTGCCGGAAGGCCGAGCATCGGCGCGTGGCTGGCTTACGGACTGGGCAGCGAGAACAAGGATTTGCCCGCGTTCGTGGTGATGATCTCGCAGGGCTCCGGCAATCCGAATGACCAGCCGCTTTACGATCGCCTCTGGGGCAGCGGTTTTCTGCCGACGCGTTATCAGGGCGTGAAATTCCGCGCCGGCGCGGACCCGGTTCTGTTCCTTTCGAATCCGCCGGGCGTGGATGGCGCCATGCGGCGGCGCTTCCTGGACGATCTCGCCTCGCTCAACGAAATGAACGGGGCGCAGTTCCACGATCCCGAAGTCGCCACGCGCGTGGCGCAGTATGAAATGGCGTACCGGATGCAGACTTCGGTACCCGAACTGACCGACTTGTCGAAGGAATCCGACAAAACCTTCGAAATGTACGGACCTGAAGCGCGCAGGCCCGGAACCTTTGCCGCGAACTGCCTGCTGGCGCGACGCCTCGCCGAACGCGGCGTGCGTTTCATTCAGTTGTTCCATCGCGGCTGGGACCAGCACAACAACCTGCCGGCCCAGATTCGCGGCCAGTCCAAAGACACCGACCAGGCTTCCGCCGCGCTGGTGACAGACCTGAAGCAGCGCGGACTGCTGGACGATACGCTCGTGGTCTGGGGCGGCGAATTCGGCCGCACGGTTTACTGCCAGGGCAAACTGACCGCCGACGATTACGGCCGCGACCACCATCCCCGCTGTTTCACCGTCTGGATGGCCGGCGGCGGCGTGAAACCCGGAATGACGCTCGGCGAGACCGACGATTTCAGCTATAACATCGTCCGCGATCCGGTGGATATTCACGACCTGCACGCGACGATACTCAGAACGCTGGGTATCGACCATACGAAACTTACTTACAAGTTTCAGGGCCGGCATTTTCGTCTTACCGATGTGAAGGGTAAGATCGTCAACCAGGTACTGAAAACCGCCTAGCCGTTCTCCACCCGCGACTTGATGTCGGACCAGGCGGCGCGGATCAGCCTGCTCAGGGCCGGAGTGTTCGCCGGTGCTTCCGGTCTCAGCTTCACGTGGCGCATCGACTTTCCCGTTCCCTGCAGCAACCTGTCCGGGTCCGGCAAGACGGCGCCGTGGAAGAAACCGACGTTGACGTGCGCATTGAACACATTCACGTAGCCGAAGGGCGCGTTTCCGAGGCAAGCTACCGGGCAGCCGTCATGCAACACCTCGCGAACTTCATCGCCACACTGGCGCATCGCCTCGAACCAGCGGCGGCCGATGGCGCCCAGTTCGCCGGGATGGTTTTGCAGCCAGGCTTCGATGGCCGGATCGCGCTCGACGGCGCTGTTCACCCGGAACAAGTCACTCACGACTTCGGAAGACTGTCCAGATATTCCATCGGACAGCCGACTCCATCCACCTTTGCGCCCAGACTGCGCAGAACATCG
>DAIDJK010000516.1 GCA_027450225.1 Bryobacterales bacterium
AGCGGCGAAAATAGCCGCCATCGACGGTCCCGCCGATACCGTGGTCCTCGGCGCCATCTGGCCGAAACTGCACGACGAATGGCTGGCGTGGGCCGAATCCGTCTCCGACTGGGATTCCAGCCATACCATCCGGACCCAGAAGGGCGATCTGTATTCCATGCCGCTCTGGCAGATGGTGCTCCACGTCATCAACCACTCCACGTATCATCGCGGCCAGGTCACCACCATGCTCCGCCAGGCCGGAGCCACGCCTCCGCCATCCACCGACCTTATCGCCTTTTATCGCGACCAGCCTGCGCTCACTCGATCACAAGCGTCGCAATCGTGAGGAACCGCTGATCGATATCGATCTCCGTGCCGTCCTCTGCTTTGCGCGTCTCGAGATCCACCGGCTTTTCGCCCGGCCGGTAGAGCCGGGCCCGCCGCCACGCGCCCCGCAGCCTCACCGTCACGCCCTGCGCCGGATAATCCGAATAGTTCACGAGCTGCAGTATCGTTTGCCGCGCGCCGCGCGCCGCCAGCAGGTTCGAAAGCATGCTCGCCACGTTGAACAGCCTCACGCCCAGATTCCGGTTGTTCTGCGCCGCGTCCACGCCCTGCCAGATCGTCACCACGCCCGTGTCGGAGGCGTCGTAAACGAAATCCTCGTCGGGCCGGTCGAGCGCTTTCGCCGCCGCCGGTCCCTGCACCAGCTTGCGCCCCCCGCCCGCATCGATCGCGCTCTTCTCCGCCGCGTCCAGGCGCGCCGGGTCGGTCTCTACCGCGACCGCCGAATTCCGCAGCGCCGCCGAATCCGCCGCCTTCGACGCAGGCACTTCCACCACCGGAATATGTTTCGCCGCCAGCATGTCGAACAGCCCCGCTGAAAACCTCGCGCGACCCAGATCCTCCACCACCGCCACGCCGCCCGCCGCCTGCGCCGCCCGCCATTCCGGATGCGCTTCGTAATGTGCCAGCGCCCCGGCGATCTCCTTCCATCCCGCCACGGCCTTTGCCTCGCGCGCCATCAGCCGTTTCGAGAAATCGTCGTCGAGCGACACCACCCACCGCGCGCCGCTCATCTCCGCGTCTCCGATCGCCTGCAGGTATCGCGTCACCGGATACGCCGTCTTCGGCGGCGGCTGATTGGAAAGCCAGATCACGGCATCCGTCGAAGCCCGCGCGAATCGAAGGAAGCCCGTGTTCGTGTCGATCCACGGATTCGCCGTCGGTCCGGCCGAAGCGCTTCCGCCTGTTTCCACATGAATTCCCGGCCAGAGCCCCTGATAAGTCGCCAGAATCGGCGCAGAACCGTCGAACGTCAACTTCGCCCGCGGTATGGATTCGATGAAAAGCGATTTCGATTTCGCCACTGTCCCGGCCAGGATCAGCCGGGTGTACTCGTCGAAGTCGCCTTCGGTCACCACGGCGTCGAACCCGAGCTTCACCGCATTCCGCGCCGAAGCCAGCGGATCGCCTTCCCTGTGGATCACGGCCACCGTCGCAATCCCGCGCCGCGCCGCCTCCGCCAGAAACGCGGGCGACCACTGCGGCTCATCGAGCCAAAGACAATTCACCGGCGTGCCGCTCACCAGTTCGAGCGATTTCGGGTCGGCCGACGGCCATCGCGCCGGAACCCAGTCTGCATAAAGCGCGATCAGCGCGGCGGCGGCAAGCATGCGATCAAAGTCTATCGGACGCCCCCCGGCTGTCCACCTTTGGCCGCTGGCGTCCAAAGAGCTGCAAAAATGCCCGGATTTGTATGCCTTCGGCGATGGCCCTGGCGTTATGCTTATGCCAAAGGCCTTTCTCATGATTCAACTTACGATCAACGGCAAGCCCCGCCGCTTTGACGGCGATCCCGACATGCCGCTCCTCTGGTACCTCCGTGATGAGATCGAACTCACCGGAACGAAGTTCGGTTGCGGCATGGGGCTCTGCGGCGCGTGTACCGTGCACGTGAACGGCGAAGCCGCCCGCAGTTGCGTCACCCCAATGAGCGCCGCCGCCGGGAAGAGCATCACCACCATTGAAGGCCTTTCCGCGACAGGCGCGCATCCGCTGCAAAAGGCATGGGAAGCCGCCAACGTCCCGCAGTGCGGCTACTGCCAGAGCGGCCAGATCATGCAGGCCGCCGCGATGCTCAAATCGAAGCCGCACCCCACTGACGCAGATATCGATTCCACCATGTCCGGCAATATCTGCCGCTGCGGCACCTATCAGCGGATCCGCCAGGCGATCCACATGGCCGCCAAAGGAGGCAAGGCATGATCGAGAATCTTAACGTCTCCCGCCGCGGCTTCCTCGGCCACATCTTCTCGGCCGGCGCTCTTGTGCTCGCCGCGCCGGTGCTGCCGGAAGCGCTCCGCGCCCAGCAGGCGTCCAACACGGGAACCGATCACATCTGGCAGCCGAGCGTGTATCTCGGCATCGAACCCGATGGCACGGTGAAAATCGTGGCCCATCGCTCGGAAATGGGTACCGGCTGCAAGACCAGCCTGCCTATGATCGTCGCCGATGAGCTCGAAGCCGACTGGACCCGCGTCACGGTTGTCCAGGCGCCGGGCGACGTAAAATACGGCTCCCAGAACACCGACGGCTCCTGCTCGGTCCGGGATTTCTACGACACGCTCCGTCTCGCCGGCGCCTCGGCCCGCAGCATGCTCGAATACGCCGCCGCTCAGAAGTGGGGCGTGCCGGAGCTCGAATGCGAAGGCCGCAACGGCTATGTCGTCCATACGAAATCCAGCCGGAAAATCTCTTACGGCGAGCTGGTTCCGCTTGCGTCCGCCGCCACCGCGCCGTCGCCCAACACCGTTCGCCTGAAAAAGCCCGAACAGTTCCGCTACATCGGCAAAAACATTCCGGTCGTCGACCTCCAGCACATCGTCACCGGTAAAGCCGTCTTCGGCATCGACGCCCGCATGCCGGATATGGTCTACGCCGCCGTCTCCCGCCCGCCGGTTCTCGGCAGCACGCTGCGCAGCGTGAACGATGCGGAGGCCAGGCAGGTCCGCGGCGTTCAGCAGATCATCACGCTCGATCTCGCGAAACCGCCGTACGGTTTCAAGGCGCTCGGTGGTCCCGCCGTCATCGCGAACAATTCCTGGGCCGCGCTGCAGGGTCGCAACAAGCTCAAGGTCGAGTGGAACCTGAGCGAGCACGCCAAATACGATTCCACTTCCTACAAGGCCACTCTCATCGAAACTTCGAAGAAGCCCGGCCGCGTCGCGCGCGAGACCGGCAACGTGGACAGCATTTTCGCAAAGGGAGGCGCCATTCACGAAGCTTCCTATTACACGCCCATGCTGGCCCACGCGCCCATGGAACCTCCCGCCGCCGTGGCCTCTTATAAAGACGGCAAAGTCGAAATCCTGGCTTCCACCCAGAATCCCCAGGCCGTTCAGGATACCGTCGCCAAAGCGCTCGGGATCCGCGCGCAGGACGTGCTCTGCAACGTCACGCTGCTCGGCGGCGGGTTCGGCCGTAAATCGAAGCCGGATTATTGCGCTGAAGCGGCTCTGCTCTCGAAACAGGTTGGCAAGCCCGTGAAGATCGTCTGGAGCCGCGAAGACGATATCCAGTTCGATTACTATCATTCGCCCGCGGCCATGTACATGAAAGCAGCCACGGATTCCAAAGGATTGCCCACCGCCTGGCTGCAGCGCAGCGTGTTCCCGCCCATCGCCTCGCAGAACAACCTCGCCGAGCAGTACGGCGGCTCCCAACTCGGCATGGGCTGGTACGACATCCCGTATCCCATTCCCAACCTTCGCGTCGAAAACGGCCCCGCCCAGGCGCACATCCGCATCGGCTGGATGCGCTCCGTCTCGAACATCTATCACGCTTTCGGGGTCCAGTCCTTCACCGATGAACTCGCCGCCGCCGCAGGCCGCGACCGCGTCGAATATCTTCTCGACATCATCGGCCAGCCGCGCACCATTAACCTCGGAAAGGAAGGCCTCAAAACTCCCGCGCGCGAGAATCCCAAATTCCCCTTCGATACCGCACGCCTTCGCAACGTCATCGAAACGGTCGCCAAAAATTCCAACTGGGCGAACCACAAGCCCGGCAACGGCCGTGCTCTCGGCATCGCCGCGCACCGCAGCTTCCTCACTTACGTAGCCGCTGTGGTCGATGTCGAAGTCGCCAACGGCAACGTGATCCTCCACCGCGTCGATCTGGCGCTCGATCCCGGCCGCATCATCAATCCGGATCGCGTGAAATCGCAGTTCGAAGGCGCTGCGGTCTTCGGAGCCAGCGTCGCGCTCATGGGCGATCTCACCGTCGCCGATGGCAAGGTGAAGCAGTCGAACTTCAACGGCTATCCCGTCGCGCGCATGAATCAGGCGCCGTTTGAAACGCATGTCACGGTGATCGCGAGCGACGCGCCTCCCGCGGGCGTCGGCGAACCTGGCGTGCCCCCCATCGCTCCGGCCATCTGCAACGCCATCTTCGCCGCCACAGGAAAGCGCATCCGCGATCTGCCCATCGGCAAGCAGCTTTCGGCTTAGCCGCAATGCCGGATATTCACGTCCCGAAGCTGGATGAGGCGGACGAAGCCGATTCGGCCGCCTCGCCGCAGCCTCATTTGCATCGCCGCTCGCACCTGCTGAAACTCCTGCTGGAAGTGGCGCTCATCAGTCTCGGCGTGTTTCTCGGTCTCGCAGGCGAACAACTGCGGGAGCGCGCGCATCACCGCGAACTCGCCGAAGACGCATTGCATCGTTTCCGCGCTGAATTGACGGCAAACAGGCGCTCTGTCGCGTCGGTGCTCGATTACCACGTGCGCCTCAAGCGCGCGATCGATCAGTACCTCTCCGCCGATCGCGCTCACCGCAAAGCCTTCTCTGTGGAAACGCACGGGATTCAATTCGCAACCTTCCGGCATACAGCGTGGGATCTCGCCATCGCCACCCAGTCGCTGGAGTACATCGACGCCAATCTGGCTTACTCTCTCGCGGAACTCTACAATTATCAGCAGTTCTATTCAGACCTGTCGCGCGGAGTAATTCAGGCCATGTATATTCGTCCGCCGGGCGAGAACCCCGATGCGTTCCTCGAGATGGTGCAGGTCTTCTACGGCGATATCGTCATCGAAGAGCCGGAACTCCTCAAACACTACGACGAGTTGCTCGCGAAACTCGGCGGCCCCGAAGCGCGGTGAACGGCGCGGAACTGATCCTCATCCCGAACGCCTGGCGCGCCGAACAGTGGCGGCCCCGCCACTGCGCCGCATGGCATCGGCAGCGCGGTTTGCGTTTAGCTCTCGAACATTCCCTCGAACAGAATG
>DAIDJK010000517.1 GCA_027450225.1 Bryobacterales bacterium
TGCGCGATTACTTCGGGCGTGCGCCGAATGAGAGCGAGTTCGCCAGGTTCGCTGTGATGCGGCAGGTGGCGCATTTGTTCCATGGCATGGCGTATCTGTTTACCGGTTCTATGAAGGCGGATGCGAAGCGCGGGCCTGCGCGGCCCGGCGACCTTCTCCAACGGATGTGGGACGCGGATATCGACACGCACGACCCGGATGTGAAGCTGGCGTGGGGACGGTATCAACTGGAGCGACTGCGCGAAGGCACGGCGCGACCGCAGTTCCAGGAGGCGCTGTCGATTCTGGCCGCCGAACGGCGCTAAAGCAGCGCCGCGGCGGATTCATCCACGAACCATTCCGCCGTGCCGGCGGCGATCTGGCAGGGATGTTGCATCAGATCGCGGGGACCTTCGAGTACCTGTTTCAGCGCTTCGGCCTTGTCCGCGCCGGACACCAGCATCACGGTGCGGCGGGCGCGTTCGAGGACGCCGCGAAGCAGGGTCACGCGATGCTGCTTCATCTTCTCGACCCAGACGGCGGCCGCGATGCCGGTGAGGTTTTCGATCATCGGCTCGCCGGGGAACAGGCTGGCGGTATGGCTATCGGGGCCCATGCCGCGCTGGATGACATCGAAGACCGGGAGTTCGTGGGGCTGGAGGCGGAATGAGTCCGTAATGTTGGCGGCGTAACGAACGGCGGCTTCGTCGGGAAGAAGTTCGCCTTCAACGCGATGGATTTGCCCGTGCGCGAGATGCAGATGATCGAGCAGCGCCTCGCGCATCATGCGGTAATTGCTGAGATCGTGATCGGGTGGAACGCAGCGCTCGTCCACCTGAAAAAGATCGACGCGGGACCAGTCGAAGCCGCGCTTCGCCATGGTCTGGAACATCAGGCGGGGAGTCGAACCGCCGGAGACGGCGAGCGTGGCGACGCCTCGCGCGCGGCGTGCTTCATCGAGGGACTGAAGGATCGCATCGGCGCAGGCATCAGCAGCGGATTGCGCGCCGGGAAAGCGCCGGACGTTCATTCCGCCACCGCCCGAAGAGCCTTCTCGAAGATGCGGTCGTGAACCGTGATTCCGAGTTCTTCGTCGAGAAGATCGAAATCCGTATCGGCCTTGAACTTCGCGGTCTGTTTCATGGAGCCGGAGCGGTAATCGGCTCCGCCGTGATGCAGATCGATTTCGAGATCTTCATCGACGCGCACCATGACGATGGCATTGCCGGAGTTTCCATCGCGTTCGAGCGAGACTCTGGTTTCCGGCAGCGCCTGGGTGAGCCATGCCTCAAGGTATCTCGGCTCGGGCCGCGGCTGTTCGCCCGAATAGCGGATCAGAACCGACGCGGGCTTTTTGGTGTCCATCAACTGGGCGATCAGTTGCCGGAGGTCAGTGAGCCGCGTCCAGGCGAGATCGCCCACGGTGTGGCCCGCGTTGAGGAAGGCCATGAGAGTCGAGATTGCCATCTCGACCATGTGGGACGAGTCGGCGATTAGCTTTCCGCCGAGTGGCAGAATGCCGCCGTACTCGCCTCTCTCGCACACGCGCTTCGACCGGAGCCATACCATAACGGGGAGGTCCGGCACGGCGAGGGGCGTGACGATGGACGGGATGTCGCACAGATGGTCGGCGGAGGTGGTGATTTCGACCTGCTCGCAGCAGATTTGCCGGCGCTGGCCGAAAGGCATCCAGCACTGCTGGAAGACGCGCGATTCAAGCACGTCTTCGCCTTCGCGAATCCGGACGACGATGGCGCGGCTCGGATGGCCGCGCATCAGCATGGCGATGGTTTCGCCGAGATCCATCGAGTTCTCTTCGTCGTCTACGAACGCGATGAGCGTCATGGAGCAGGCGCGCAGCACGCCGCCCGCCTGGGCCTCGTGCGATTCGCCTTCGGGGGGCTTCGCCGTGGTGACCCAGAGATCGGCGAGTTCTTTCAGGATTCGGTCCGGCGTGACTGTGCTCATGGCCTTCTCCATGTGTGTCCGTTGCGGGCGAGCATCTCGTCGGCCGCTTTGGGACCCCACGTGCCGGCCGCGTAATTGGGAAAGTCGAATTTGCGGCTGGCCCAGTCGTCGAGAATGGGCTGCACGGCCTGCCAGCTGGCTTCCACCATGTCCTGGCGGGTGTAAAGCGTCGCATCGCCGACGATGGCGTCGAGCAGCAGCGTTTCATATGCGGCCGGCGAGCGTTCGCCGAAGCTCGAGCCGTAGTTGAAATCCATCGAGACGGGGCGCAACGTCATGCCCAGACCGGGACGCTTGGAAACGAACTTGAGGGAGATGCCTTCTTCGGGCTGAATGCGAAGGATCAGGAGATTGGGGACGCTCGCATCGTCATCGGCCGTTCCATTGTTGCGGAAGACGGCGAGCGGCGCCGAGCGGAACTGGATGGCGATCTCGCTGACCCGCTTCGGAAGTTCCTTGCCGGTGCGGATGTAGAACGGGACGCCGGCCCAGCGCCAGTTGTCGATGCGGAACGTGATGGCGGCGTAAGTGTCCGTTTGTGACTCGGGATCGACACCCTTTTCCTGACGGAACCCGATGCGTTCCTCACCGCCCACGCGCCCGGGGCCATACTGGCCCGATACGGCGATCAGGGGCACATCTTCCGGCTTCGGCACGCGCACGGAACGCAGCAGCTTGGCCCGCTCGTCGCGAACGGCGTCGGCGGAAAACGTGGCGCTCGGCTCCATTGCGACTGTGGCCATCACCTGCGCGAGATGGTTCTGCACCATGTCGCGTAGCGCGCCTGCTTCCTGATAGTAAGCGCCGCGGCCTTCCACGCCGATCGACTCGGCGGCGGTGATCTGAACGTTGTCGATGTAGCGGCGATTCCAGAGCGGCTCGAAGATGCCGTTGCCGAAACGGAAGGCCAGAATGTTCTGTACGGTTTCCTTGCCGAGGTAATGATCGATGCGATAGATCTGGCTTTCGTTGAAGAACTGCTGCAGGTGCGCATCGAGGTCGCGCGCGCTTTCCAGATCGTGTCCGAACGGTTTCTCGACCACGATGCGGCGCCATCCGGAACCAGTCGCAAGGCCGGCTTTGCCGAGGCCTTCCGCGATGGGCGCATACTGGCTCGGCTGCGTGGAGAGATAGAAAAGGACGTTCGACGCTGTCCGCCGAGCCGTATCCACTTCTTCGAGGCAGCGTTTGAGTTCACCGTATGCGTCCGGGTTCATGACGTCGCCGGCGCGGTAGAACAGGCCCTGCGCAAAGGAGCGCCAGAGGTCCTCATCGAACGGCGAATCTTCGAGGAACTTCTTCACCGCTTCCTTCATGCGATCGCGGAATTCGTCATCCGTCATCGCCGTTCGTGACATGCCGATGACAGCGAAACCCGGCGCGAGCCTGCCCTCGAAGGCAAGGCGGTAAAGCGCGGGCATCAGCTTGCGTTTGGTCAGATCGCCATTCGCGCCGAAGATGACGACAGCGCACGGGGGCGTCTTGCGATTGAAACGAAGGGGGTCGTAGAGAGCCGGAGAGGCAGCGGAAACGCGGGCTGTTTCGCTGGACATGAGGTTCACCTTAGCAGATGCGCGATGCGGCAATTCTGCTTCGGCTGAAACCGGCGCGGGGCGCTAACAGGCGAGTTCTTCGCGGGCGATCCGGAAGCCATCGAGATTGCCGAGCACGGTGAGCGCGACCTGCTTCTGGGTGAAGAACGTCTGGGCGACTCGCTGCACGCCTTCCGCGGTAACCGCCTCGATACTCTCAACCAGCTCGTCCAGCGTGAAGAACCGGCCGAAGTGCATCTCCTGCCGCGCCAGATTCGACATGCGGCTGGAAGTGGATTCGAGACTCAGCATGAGTGAACCTTTCAGATGATCCTTGGCGCGGCGGAGTTCATCGGCCGGCACCGGGTTCTGCTTCAATTCAGTGAATTCCTTCAGCACGGATTCGACGACCCGGCGGGCCGATTCGATGGATGTGCCCGCATAGACCGAGAGACAGCCGGTGTCGCTGTAGGGGTTGAGTTCGGAAAAAACCGCGTAAGCAAGTCCCTGCCGCTCGCGAATGTTCTGGAAAAGCCGGGAACTCATGCCGCCGCCGAGCACAGTGTTGAGCACGTAGCAGGTGAAGCGCTCATCGTGCCGGATGGGATAAGACGGCACGCCCATACAGACATGAACCTGCTCGAGATCCTTTTTGCTGCGCAGTGAGATGCGGGCATGGGTGGCGGGCGCAGTCTGGGGACTGAGCGGGCCCGCAGGTTCGAGCTTCGCGAAGCGTTCGCTGGCCAGTTCCACCAGCCGCTGGTGTGTGAGGTTGCCCGCCGCGGTAATCAGAATGTTGGGCGGCGAATAAATGGTACGGTAATAACTCTGAATCATCGCGCGATCGAACTGCCTGACCGTATCGCGCGTGCCCAGAATCGGCTTGCCCAGCGGGTGATCCTTCCAGAAATCCGAAGAAAAAATCTCGTGGACCAGATAATCCGGATTGTCCGCGTCCATTTTGATTTCTTCGAGAATTACACCCTTTTCTTTTTCGATATCCTCATCGCGGAAGAGCGGATTGAGCACAAGATCGCTCAGGATATCGACGGCGAACGGAAGATGCTCGTCGAGAACCTTGGTGTTGTAGCAGACGAGTTCCTTGGCGGTGAACGCATCCAGATTCCCGCCGATCGAGTCCACGGAGCGGGCGATTTCCTCGGCGGAACGGTTCGTGGTGCCCTTGAAGAGCATGTGCTCGACGAAGTGGGAGACGCCGTTCTGCTCGGCGGATTCACGCCGGGACCCCGCGCCAATCCAGATGCCGACGGACACGGAACGCACGTGCGGCATGGCTTCGGTAACGATCCGGACTCCGTTCGGAAGCGTTGTCGTTTCGATGTCGCGCGCTGCTGTCGGGGCCGCCAGGGTGGTGGACAACGTGGTTTAACCTGCTTCGTTTTTACCATTTCCAGACCGCCGGAAGCTACCACGGCCCCTGCGTGGTACCCTGAAGAATATGCCGCAAGCTCTTGTAGGGATGGAAGTTAGCGAGCTTCGGCAAGTGCTCCCGGCGGGTGAGCCTGCGTATCGCGCCGAACAGGTTTACAGGGCGATTTATCACGACAAAGTGGAGCGTCTGGTTGAAATTTCGACGCTTCCCGAGCGTCTGCGAACCGAACTGGCGGGAAGCGCGGAGGTTGGATTACCCGATCTGAGTGCCAGGTATGAGTCGGTGGACGGGACGCGGCGTTACCTGTTGTCGCTCGCCGACGGCCGCACGGTCGAGACTGTTCTGATGCCGGAACCGGATCGGGATACCGTGTGCATCTCGAGCCAGGTGGGATGCCCGGTGGATTGCAAGTTCTGCATGACGGCGCTGATGGGGCTGGAGCGCTCGCTCACGGCCGGCGAAATCGTGGGACAGGTTCTGTTCGTCGCGCGCGAGAACAGTCTGCTGGTGGAGAGCAGGCGATTGAACATCGTGATGATGGGCATGGGCGAGCCGCTGCTCAATCTCGCCAATGTTCTGAAGGCGACGCGGATTCTGTGCGATCCGAAAGGAGCCGGAATAAGCGAACGCCGGATCACGGTATCAACGTCCGGGATCATTCCGAAAATCGCCGAACTGGGCAAAGCTGACGTACGCCCGAAACTGGCGATCTCGCTGAATGCCTCGACGGAAGAGATGCGCCAGCAGTTGATGCCCATCACGCGGAAGTGGCATTTGAAGGATCTGATGGAAGCGTGCCGGGCATATCCGCTCCGGCAGTGGGAGACGCTGACCTTTGAATACGTCCTGCTGCGGGGCGTGAACGATACGGATTCCGACGCGAGGCGGGTGGTGAAATTGCTGGCCAATCTGAACTGCAAAGTGAATCTGATCGCGCTGAATCCCGGCCCCGGCATCCCGTATGAAACGCCCGATGCCGGGCGCGTGGCCTCCTTTCAGGCGATCGTCCGCCGTTCGCTTCCGTGCTTCATCCGCAAGCCGCGCGGGCTCGATATTTATGCGGCTTGTGGACAATTGAAACGGAACAGCGCATGACAGTGATCGTCCCCCACAACACAACGAAGCAGGAAGCGATCAACAAAGTCGATCACGGCTTCGATGAGATTTTCAAGGGCCTGTTCGGCTTGCAGATCGTGAATGCGGTGAAGAGCTGGAACGGGTCCGATATGAAATTTTCGCTCACGGGGAAAATCGGGTTCCTCGAAATTCCACTCTCCGGGCTGGTGCAGGTGGACGACAGGAACGTGACGGCGAACGCGGATCTGCCGGCGATCGTGAACAATTTCATAGGAGAAGACAAGGTCCGGGGCGAGCTGGAAACGAAGATAAAAGGTTTTCTGGCCCGTTGACACCGTTTCGCGAGACAGTATAGAATTTCGCCAGTTGAATCGATTCAACGAGGTGAAAATGACTGTTTCGCGCCTCCTGGTCCCGGCACTGCTGGCAACGTACGCCTGCTCATCGCTCCCCGCCGCAGACTGGCTTACCGACGCCGGCGACTCCCAGCGCACCAACTGGCAGCGGAACGAGACCATTCTCTCGACCGCCACTGCCAAAGACATCAAACTGCTCTGGAAGACGAAGCTCGATAACGCGCCCCGCCAGATGCATTCGCTGTTTCCGCCGCTGATCATCGACAAGCTGCAGACCAGCAAGGGGGTCCGGCAGGTGGCGATTGTGGCCGGCGTCTCCGATAACCTTTATGCAATCGATGTCGCTGATGGCAGCCGAATCTGGGAGAAGCATTTCGTCAACACGTGGACTCCGCCGGCCGCGGGCGGGCGGGGCGGCGGAATACTGTGTCCTGGCGGCATCACGGCGACTCCTGTGGTGGCGCCGGCGAGCACGCCCGGCAAGTACACCGTCTACGCCGCCTCATGGGATGGCACGCTGCATCAGCTCAACGCCGCAGATGGCGAAGATATCGCGCCGCCGGCGAAGTTCATGCCGCCCAATGGCAAGCCCTACGCGCTGAACCTTTACAACAACGTGATCTATACGCACACCGCGCAGGGCTGCGGAGGCAATCCCAACATGGTTTACGCCTTCGATCTCGCGACAGGCAAGGTCGGAAGCTGGGGACCGGCAGGCGGCGGCATGTGGGGGCGCAGCGGTCCCGCCATCAGTTCCAAAGGCGTGATGTACACGGGTACCGGCGACGGCAACTTCGCCCCCGAACAAGGGATTTATGGCAACGGCATCATCGGCGTGAAGCAAAATCCACAAACCAAAGCGCTCGAACTCGAGGATTACTTCGGTCCCCCGAATGCGGCGTGGCTTTGGAAGCGCGATCTCGATATGCAGGTGACGCCGGTGATCTTCAACTTCAAGGGCAGGGAACTGATGGCGGATGCGGGCAAGGAATGCCGACTGTATCTGATGGACACGGACTCAATCGGCGGCGACGATCACCGCACGCCGCTTTATACCAGCCCGCTGCTGTGCAATGAAGACGTGAATTTCGCCTCCGCGGGCATCTGGGGTTCGATGGCGACGTGGCAGGACGCCGATGGTACGCGCTGGGTGCTGACTCCATTCTGGGGCGCGAAGCACTCCGGGTTCAGCGCGCCCACGGAACATGGCCAGGTGAAGTACGGGGCGATTGCGGCGTTCAAAGTGGAGGACAAGGACGGGAAATTCTCGCTCGCGCCAGCCTGGATTTCGCGCGACATGAATCGCGCCGAACCGCCGGTGGTTGCAAACGGAATCGTTTTCGCATACGGCAGCGGCGAGGATACCGATCAGGCGTTCCCCGATCTCGGGCTGGCCGACGATATCGAACACCGCATTCCCGGTTCCACGCACGCGGTGCTTTACGCACTGGATGCGGAGACCGGAAAGGAATTGTGGTCGAGCGGCGATCAGATCAAGTCCTGGAATCACTGGAGCGGCATCACTGTGGCCAACGGTCGCATTTACATCGGTACCTACGACAGCGTGCTCTATTGCTTCGGCATCGGGAAATAACCCGGTGCGAGTTCTGATGGTCGGAGTCAAACAGAAGGAGTTCGCCATGGTGCGATGCGGATTACCGTTCCTGATTTCATTTGTGCTGGCTTCCGGAGCCGCGCATGCGCAGTTCGGACGCGGCGGCAGCGAGTGGATGGCATCCGGCGCCGATGCGCAGCGTTCGTCGTGGGTCCGCAGCGATGCGAAGATCTCGACCGATGCTCTGCGCAAAGGCGGCTTCGTGTTTCTCTGGAAGACGAAGCTGGCGCCCCCGGACGCCGGACTGACCGACGCCGCGCTGCTGGACCGTTACATCGGTTACCGCGGCTTTCGCTCCTTCGCGTTCGTCGGCGGTCCGAATGGAACGGTCGCAGCGGTGGATACGGATCTGAACCGTATCGAATGGCAAAGGAATCTCGGCGGTACGGCTCAGACTTCCTGCGCAAAATCGGCGGTGACCCTGATTGCGCGTCCTACATCCGCGGCCTTCCCGGCTGCCAGCCCGGGAGGCATGGGCCTGGGGGGCCGCGGCGGACCGGCGAAGAGTGGCGTGGGTGAGCCCTATGAAGGCGCGGTCACGCTGAAGCAGGTGAGCGCCACAGGACGTGGGTTCCCCGGCTTCGGCCGCGGCCCCGGCATGTTCCGCCGCATTCCAACAGTTCTGTTCGCGCTCACGCCGGATGGCATGCTGCATGAGATGTATGTCTCGAACGGCGCCGAGCCGCACGCACCGCTGAAGTTTCTGCCCTCCGGCTCGGCCGCCCGAGGGCTGCTGGTGATTCAGAATATTGGCGACACCGGCGTGAATAACACCGCCTACGCCGTGACAGGCGATGCCTGTGGCGCGCCGTCCGCCGTATGGGCACTGGACGTGGAAAGCGGAAAGGTTTCGAGCTGGAAGCCCGGTGCGCCGATAGCGGGCGACCTCGGCTTCGCGATGGCGCCCGACGGCACGACCTATGCCGCCGCCGGATCCGCCATTTCGGCGCTCGATCCGAAGTCGCTGGCGCAGAAAGACGCCTATTCCGCCGATGACGCGATCGTCAGTTCACCGGTTGTGGTCGAGCTCGGCAAGCGAGTAGCGGTCGCGGCGCAGTCGAAGAGCGGAAAAGTGGTTCTGCTGGATTCGGCCTCTCTCAAAACTCCGATAGCCAGCGCCGCAGGGAAGCCTGTCTCCGGTCGCGGCGTGCTGGCAAGCTGGACCGACCGGGCTGGCAACACCTGGATTGCCGCGTCGTCCGGCAACGCCGTTACCGCCATGAAGGCGCCTTCGCTCGAGCCCGTCTGGACTTCGCCGGCAATCGGCCCGGCGCCGTTCCTGTCGATCGTCAACGACGTGGTTTTCGCCGCGGGGCAGGGCAATCCAGGTACTTTGTATGCTCTCGATTCCGCGACCGGACAGCCCGTCTGGAACAGCGGCAAGACGATCCCGTCCCGCATCAACGGACCGGTTTCCGGTGGCGGCGGCCAGGTTTACGTGACAGACCGCGAAGGGATGCTCTACGCGTTTGGTTATCCGATGGAGCGCGAGTGAGGACTGCCGCACTCCTGCTCTCGTTCGGCGCGGCAGCCTTCGCCCAGCTTCCCGATGGTCCTGGGAAAGAAGAAACCGCGAAGCTGTGCTCGCAATGTCACGAAATCGCGCGGTCGTTTTCTCTCCGGCAGGACCGTGCGGGATGGCAGGCCACCATCGCCAAAATGATCAGCCTGGGAGCGCAGGGATCAGACAAGGACTTCAGTCTGGTGCTCGATTATCTTTCCACGAACTTCCCGGGCGAAGCCGTGCCGAAGCTCAACGTGAACAAGGCGAGCGCCATCGAGTTCGAAAGCGCCCTTACGCTGCGGCGATCGCAATCGGCCGCCATCATTCGATATCGGGAAGAGCACGGGCCGTTCAAGTCACTGGCGGATCTGGAGAAAGTTCCGGGCATCGACGCGGCGAAGATCGAAGCGAAAAAAGACCGTTTGAGCTTCGAATAGCGGGCGCGCCGCCTACTGGCTACACCGCAACTTCATCCCGTTCCGGCTGTGGCGCGGACTGGCGGCGTGAATCGAGAAGCGCCCGAACCGCCTCCGTGCTGCACGGCCTCCCAAAGTAGAAACCCTGCATCTCGTCGCAATGGAGCGCGGCCAGCCGGTCTCTCTGGGCTCTGGTCTCCACTCCTTCGGCAACCACACGCAGCCCCAGCCGGTGCGCCAGTCCGACGATCGACTCGACCACCGGCGAAATCCCCGCATCCTGGTCCATATCGGCGTGAGGGTTGAGAAATGAACGATCCAGCTTCACCCTGTCCGCGGGCAGCGTTGCGAGATAACTGAGCGACGAATAGCCGGTCCCGAAGTCATCGAGCGCAAGGCGGACGCCCGCGGCTCGCAGGGCGACGATGTGGCGAAGGGCCGCCGGCAGATCGCGGATTAGAATTCCTTCGGTTACTTCGAGCGTCAGAAGCGAGGGACTGACCCCGGCGTCTTCGAGGATGAACAACACGCGAGCGGCGAAATCCTGCTGTTCAAATTGCGCGGCGGAAATATTCACGGCCACCGGCACAGGCGGCTCGCCCCTGCGTTGCCAGGTGGCGCAATGCCGCGCAGCGCGCGCCAGCACCCAATCTCCGATCGGAATCATCA